>JAHEKD010000219.1 GCA_024638545.1 Gammaproteobacteria bacterium | reverse complement strand
CATCCGGTATTTTTTTTCGGTGAAATCATCCCACAGTTCCTGAGCCTGCAGATCTACCTCACTTAATTTCCATTGCCGCAATGGATCATTTCTTCGCCGTTCAAACCGCTTTTTCTGTTCCTCTTTTGACACAGAATAATAAAATTTTAATAAAAACGTTTT
The DNA here is from genome assembly GCA_024638545.1 of Gammaproteobacteria bacterium. GTDB lineage: Bacteria > Pseudomonadota > Gammaproteobacteria > Arenicellales > JAHEKD01 > JAHEKD01. Next base: position 5,078 of record JAHEKD010000219.1, on the reverse strand, counting down.
GCCATCTTCAAGAAAATTTCTCTCGTAGTTATTAACGTGCTTAATAAACTTGGCATATTGTGTTTTCGTGCAGAAACCAAAGATGGGTTCAACCATGGCCCGGTTGTACCAGGAACGGTCGAAGAGTATGATTTCGCCGGCATGCGGAAAGTGCTCAATATAGCGTTTCATGTGCAGCTCGGTTTTCTGAAAATCAGAGGGTTTACTGAGCGCAACGATTCGATAATGTTTCTCATTCATATACCGCGTAACCCTTCTTATGGTGCCGCCTTTTCCCGAAGCATCGCGTCCGTCAAAAAGGATTATCATTTTCTGTTTGTATTTTTCGATATGCCTTTGCAATTTGATCAACTCCGCCTGGTAAGGCATCAATTCCACTTTTTCAATGTATCTTTGCACACTATGCTCAAGAATTTTCCTGCGGAATTCTTCATTCGTTTTGTAATCTCTGGGAAGTTTTTTTAAGTTAACGTAAAAAGTCATGCCTACTCCATTTAAATTAAAGTTTATCTACAATAAATAACACTGCAATTGATTTATCATTCACGCCCAGAGAGAGCGTGTGATCACTGTCGCACCACCATCATTAGCTATCAAATACAAATACAATTCCTGCAAACAGATTGCAAAGCCCTGGCGCTTTTAAACACCACCTTTTTTAATCATAAACATTTAATTTCCTGTGAGTATTGACTTATGTTAAGTTTTTGCACAATTAATTCATTATTTTCTGATTATATTGTTTACGCTCGATGATTCGTCATCTGCCGCGAACTAAAAACGCTAAAATGGTAAATTGATATGCAACCTGTAAAGTGGTTTTCTTCAAGGGATATTGCGAGCATGTTCATTGTTGACTGAGTCGATTATCGATACGCAGTATCCTGGTTTCAGTTCAGTCGAAACCAGGCTGCTTTGGCATTGGTGTAACTGAGCAAACTCTCAAAGCATTTGTCTTTGGCATTGCCCGACTGTTTATAGCCCCCGAACGGCTGCGTCATGTCGCCCTCCTCAAATGAATTTACCAAAAAAGTACCGCATTCTATTTCACGAACGAATCGCATGGCCTTGCGATAATTGTCCGTCCAGACACTCCCCTGCAGGCCATAGATGGAATTATTGGCAACTTCAATGGCTTCGTCATCGCTATCCACCCTGATCACCGCCACCACCGGAGCAAAGGCTTCATGCTGGGCTATGGTATCGTTGCTTTTAACCCCGGTGATCATGGTTGGTACAATATAGGCACCCTTATCCAGGTCACCGTCAGGCGCAGTGCCGCCAAACTCAACCTGGCCACCTTCATTTCTCGCTGTCTCAAGCATATCCAGAACGCGCTTTTGTGCTTCATGGTCGACCAGTGGACCAAGATTGACTTCTGGATCCAGAGGGTCGCCGCAGACATATGCGTGTTTTCCCTTTTCGATAAATTTTGCAACAAACGTATCGTAAATTTTTGAATGAACAATTAACCGCGAACCGGCGGAACAAACCTCGCCCATATTGAAGAATATTCCGTTGATAGCCGTTTCAACAGCCCGGTCCATAAGTTCCCCTTCCAGGTCTTCGCAAAAAACCTGCGGACCCTTGCCGCCGCATTCAAGCGATACTTTTTTCATATTAGATTCGCCCGAATAAACATGCATCAACTTGCCGACTTCGGTTGAACCTGTAAAACTGATTTTACTGACATCCATATGTCGCGCCAGCGCCTGACCGGCCTGTTCACCCAGCCCATTGATTACCTGAAGTGCACCGGCAGGACCACCTGCTTCAACGAACAATTCCGCCGCGCGGTAACAGCTTAAGGGAGACTGCTCGGCAGGTTTTAAAATTGTTGAATTCCCTGCCGCCAGGGATGGTGCTATTTTCCACAAAGCCATCAACAGCGGGTAGTTCCAGGGTGAAATACAGCCCACAACGCCGATCGGTTCGCGTAATACTGCGCTGATTACGTCATATTCTGTTGCAGTAACAGTGCCTGTGATTTTATCGATGCACTCGGCAAAGTATTGAACCGTGTCAATACACATCGGCATATCAATGCCGACCATATCAGATATGGGTTTACCCATGTCGATCGTATCCATCAGCGACAGTTCTGCCCCGTTTTCGCCAATTAGTTGCGCCCACGTATACATTACATTCATGCGATCACGCGGGGCCATACGCGACCATTCACCCGATTTGAAACTGATCCTGGCTATCTCAACGGCCTTATTTATATCAGCTTCAGTACCTGCCGCACAGGTGTTGATGATGCTACCGTCCACCGGGCAGATATTATCAAACGTACCACCTTCGACGGCGTCTACAAACTTACCGCCGATAAACAATCTGGTTTCAGCTGTCTTTTTGAGATTTGCTGCTTTCTCTTGCCAATCGGCGTGCGTCAGTTTTGCTGCATCTGCTAGATTCATCATTTTCCATCCATATTGAAATTAAAGTCTATACTTGCATAATGTTTCATTAAATTTTACGTTGTCCACATTTGGAGGGCCGGTCATACGCACCCTGAATTTAAGTTCTTATAAAAAAGCCCCATGATCACCGCCCTGAATTCAAGCATGAGTCACTCAATCCTTCATATCTTTGCCTGGGTATCATTGCGGTTTTAGGTTCACAGATTTATCACGCCTGCGCAACAGAAATTGTGCTGAAATCAGTAACGTCAATGTGAATGTTAAAATCATCGTCCCGATGGCATTTATCTCGGGCGTAACGCCCCGTCTAATGGAAGAAAACACATAAATTGGTAACGTAGTCTGAGAGCCCGCAACAAAAAACGCGATAATGAAATCATCAAAACTGAAGGTGAAACTTAACAGAAAACCGGCCAGGATAGCGGGAAAAATTTGTGGAAACGTAATTTGCCAGAAAGTGCGCCAGGGACTGGCATAAAGATCAGAGGAAGCTTCTATCAGCGTTCGGTCCATGCCGCTGATTCGGGTTCGTACGATAACAATAACCAGCGCCATGGTAAACATGGTATGTGCAGCTATGAGCGATACATATCCCATATTTAATTTTGGAGGCTCACCCAGCCACACAGGCCAGATAGTCACCAGCGCCGGGTTAATAAAGTTAAATACCGTTACAAGAGTGATTAATGTTGCTATGCCGATAACTATCCCCGGAATCATGATTGCAATGTAAATCACTGCATCAAATATTGCCCTCAGACGCCCGCTAATGCGCTGCAAGCCGAGTGCAGCCATGGTGCCGAATACACTTGCACATACAGCCGTGATAAAAGCAACCATCAGACTGGTGGCCAGCGCTTCCATTGCAAATGGATTTGCCAGAACCTTTCCATACCATTTAATTGAAAAACCCGTAAAATCGCTGGCATGTCGTCCGGCATTAAAACTGAACATGACAATAATTGCGATCGGCAAATACAGAAAAAGGTAAATAGTTATCGCGTAGAGGCGCATGCTCAATGCCTACAATACCGATATATCTTGGCGCTGTTTTGCATGGCGTAATATCAACTTCATATAAATACTCACAGTTATGAGCATAATCACCACTAAAGTCGCCGCTACGGCTGATCCATAGGCCCAGTTACGCGATTGCAAAAACAGATCAACCAGCGCGTTGCCTATAAAGAATACTTTTCCTCCGCCCAGCAGGGCCGGAATTAAAAACTCACCCATCAGAAGAATAAATACCAGCATACAGCCAGTCGCAACTCCCGGCAGAGAGAGTGGCAAAGTGACATTACAGAATGTTTTAAATGGTGATGCGCCAAGATCCTGTGAAGCTTCAAGCAGGCGTTTATCCAGTTTTTCAAGGCTCACATAGATAGGAAATACCATGAGGGGCAAATACCCGTAAATAATTCCCACGAGCACTGCGGTTGGCGTATTAATCAGGCGTATACCTTCTATGCCTATGAAATCCAGCAATCTGGGCAGGCCCTGACCGCCTAATATATATATCCAGGCGTAAGTGCGAATCAGGATGCTGGTCCAGAAAGGCACAATGATCATCACCAGCAAAACAGTTCTCAGCTTGGGATTCACCTTTACTGCAAGATAATAGGCAAGCGGATACGCGATAAGTAAAGATGCCAGGGTGCCTGCCGGTGCCAGTAAAAGTGTATTTTTAAAAGCGGTCAACCGGGCAGGCAGGTTTGCATACTGTTCCAGGGTAAAGCCGGGCACGTAACCGCCTGCAGCGCCTCGCTCGCCAAAGCTGAATATCACCACAACAATCAGTGGTAAAATCAGCATTACCAGCAACCACAGGGTTGCTGGTAATAACAGTATCCGCTGAACCGACTGTTGGCTTATCGCCAAATCATTAATCCTGCTATTTTAGAACCGGTGTCAGGCAGATTTAAATCGAGCCAGTAACTCGGCACGATTGGGATCCGTCAGAGTTGCTGCTGCACCAAACTCCAGTACGTCCAGTAATTCCTGAGCAGGATACAGGATCGGGTCTTCGAGTAACTCCTTGGGTAACAGCGCATTAGTGTTACTGTCCGCGACCGGGTAACCGTGCGCGAGAACTTCCCTTGCATTGACCTGTGGATCAAGTAGAAAATTGATCAGCGCATATCCTGCCTCCGGATGCTGCGCACCTTTGGGAATTGCATAGTAGTCACTCCAGATCTCGCCGCCTTCAACGCCGAGTACGTACTCCATCTCCGGAATATCGGAATTCAGTTGCTTGCCGTCACCTGTCCAGCACATCGACATCCAGGCATCGCCATTACGAAGCGGCGGTTGATAATCGCTGCTGATCGCAAACAGATGTGGCTTTACTTCAAGTAATAGTTTTTCAGCATCTGCCAGCTCTGCTTCGTCGACAGAATTAAAGGAGTACCCGAAGTATTTCAATGCATTACCGATTGTCGTCAACTGATAATCATGAACCATGGTTCGACCGGAAAACTCCTCCTTGGTAATATCCCAAAAGTCTTTCCAGCTGGTCATCTTGCGACCATTGGTATGGGCGGTATTCACCACATAACCTGTTGTGCCCCAGTTTTTGGGTACCGCATAGACTTGACCGTCTACAGTTCCGGCATCTGAGAACCTGGGCTCAAAAGCATCCTGGTCATAATTAGG
>JAHEKD010000218.1 GCA_024638545.1 Gammaproteobacteria bacterium | reverse complement strand
AAGCAGATGCCAGTCTTTATATGGGCGCCCGCATTTCCGTTTTTGCGAATCAGCGCCTGCGTTTTCTTGGCCGGTTGTTTCAGAACGGATCCTTCGCCCTGGTCTCCGAAGCCGAATCAAATCCCCTTGAATTAGGCGTTTTCGGATTACCGGTTAAAATTCCGTTTAAGGGCTACAGTAATCTGATTATTATCGGCAGCCAGCGAAGCAAGGGACCGTGGGGATACCTGCAGGCCAACGGCTTTTTTAACTGGACGCCAATTCCAGGCGTGATCAGTTTGCGCACCGGTGCTAAAAGCAAACCGGCCTCGCTAACACTTTACAGTGACGGTAATTTCAGCATGTCGGCGTCAGGTGACATCAAACTGTTCAACGGTGCCGGCAATATCAGTGGCGCGATACTCATTTCACATGAGATGGCGCAGTTCGAGGGCAAATTGCACTATGTACTGGGCGAGAATTTTCATGATCCAGATAACTATCCTTTCGCAAGCATTCTGGAGCTGCATATTGACGGTAGAGGCCGCCTGAGAGTAAACAACCAGTTCGAGTTTACCGGCAGGGGCAATATTAAATTTCTTGGTGACTCTTTTTCCGATATCGATGTCGCAGTCAACCAGCAGCATGCCGCCTTCGAGTTTCACTTCAATAAGCGTCTCAATCGTGGGGCAACCGGCCTCGAGCGTAAATTCCCCATACTCAGAAAATGCCGTATTGACCTGCGCGTCCGGGGCAGGGTGAACCTGCGCCGGACCGTACGGCCCGAGTTTGAGTTTACCGGTGACGGATCGATCGGCATTCTCGGCGCTCAAATTGACGGCCACGGCGGAATCAAGGCAATTCCATCGAAAACCCGCGGCCTAAAAAACGATTTTTTTGAAACCCACATTGAAGGTGACCTTTACTGGCGAAATAAAAAGTGGCTGGCCGGAAAAATTTCCGTTGGTTCCAACGGCCTGAAGATTACCGGCACGACTCAGTTAGGCATCAAAATCACACCATCTAAGATACCTGGCACACAGGTAAATATCGCCAGCTTGTTTCTAAATCTTAATATGGATGCAGAATTCAGGCTTGATGCCCAGGCCTCAAGCGTGCGCCTGATTTTAAAGGGTTTCTGGTCTCTTGGTGTGGCGCTGAGCGATACCGGCAACAGCACCAATAATCAGCTGCTTCCACTCGCTTCCAGTGAATTCACATTTGACAGCAACGTGGCTTTCAGCTTGCCTTTGTTCAAGATAAGCGGCTTTAAATTTCTCCCCTTTCAGGGAGGCACGATTTCGGTGCCGGGCATTGAGATCGTCCCCAAGGGAGATACACTGCTGACATTTGGGAAATATGACAGTGATCCCGGCAGCGGCAGGAGATGGGTACCGGGTGTTGAGTTGTGGGCGCCATCACCACTTAATAAAATTCGTCTGGATCAAACCGCGCCCTGGATACATGTCAATGACACCAAGCAATGGAAAAACGACTCAATTGAAATCAAAAATGAATTTGATGCCAATTTTACTTCAACCGAACTGCCAATCGACTTTGGCGAATTCAGCGATCTTAATATATCACTGGCGTTAGAAAACAGCTCAAATTATCCATTAAAACTGATTATTGAATCACCAGATACACAATCCGAACCGCCTAAAGAGATCAGGCTCTAGCCCGCATTTCTCACCGGACTTCGCAGCGAGACGGTTAAAGGATGCGGCCTGTATGAGTTTTACGACCAAAGGCCGGCATTATGTTATCAGCATATGTGCCGGCACAAGGGCCCGCAGGCATCGTTGACACGATGTCGAGGACCCTGACCGAGTAAAATGCCCACAGGGCGTGGCAAGGGACCGTCGCAGTAGTAGGGTGGTGAGAAATGCGGGCTGGACATTACTGTTATAATAAAGATGCAAAAATAGACTTAACTGCAGTAGTATGGCTTTTAAGTTAAGTCGAGTAAGCGAAGTGGACGGTGTAGCGACGGTTACATTTCAGATCGTGCTGATATTCAAAGAGCGTTATGTTAAACGCATCCACGAATGCTGATACTTCAGTCTGAAAGAAAAAACATGCGATGCCATATGATGCTGGGATTACCAGATGCAGCAGCGCCGGGGTAGCCGGTAGGGTTGAGATAAAAGTCGGGGCCGTGCGCTTTAGATTGTGCATGGCCCTTTCCTTTTTTACATGGTTTACATGGGACTGTTTTACCGGCTACTGCAGCCGGTGATTTTATTTTGAGTTTGTTCTGATATACAAGCCGGATCGAATACAGTCTCGCGCGCCCTGGTACCCGCTTCAGGCACTGCGCACCAGCGGAAACTTATCGCAGATAATGGGCCGCCCTGCCACCAGGCCAGGATCGCGGTAGGTTTCAAGGGAGGGCTTAGCGTTGTAAACGATGTCGTCGCCCAGCCAGTTCACCGAGAATGCAGCTCGACGGCGATTGAGCCGGTTACCGGGTGCGCTATGCAATGTATAGGAATACCATACCAGCATATCCCCGGCGTCGACTGCTGTCGTGAGTATAGTTGCAAAAGACTCCTGTTGATCCTGCGGTGGCAGCGGCAGCTCTTTACGTGCATGGCGATAATCGTTTTCAGGGTTTTCAAAATCAACCGCCCTGTGCAGGGTCGCCGCCCGGTGTGATCCTTTGCTAAATTGAAGTGCCGATTCCAGCGGGATATCGTCAAGTGCGGTCCAGCAGTTGATGGCTTTTTTACCATCCAGCGGGTAGTAAGAGTGATCCTGGTGCCAGGGTGTCACCGCGTTGTCGCTGTACGCCTGCTTTATGAGTAAAAAATCATAAAACAGCACCAGCTGACGGGTCTCCAGGAGTAGCCAGGCGATATTAGATAAATGTGACTCAAAAATAAAATGGCGAATGGGTTGCACCTGCATCCACGCACCGGAACTGACAGAAAACGATCCTGTATCTTTTTTCCGTTTGACGATATCAATATCGGTGCTGGCCTCGCTTAGGGCCTGTGTAATACCTTTCTCAACAACATCCAGCCACCGTTGTGAAAAGGCCTGCCGAATGCAAATCACGCCATCGTGTCTCAGCGAGTTAAGCGCAGATTCCGGAACATTCATATTATCATTGAGAGCAAATGCTTTAACATTGCCAAAGTTTGATTTGTTCATCGCAAAAAATATCTCATTTAACTTGAATTATTTTATCCTGCCAAATATGAACAAGACTGGCCATACTTTAAGCCGATTTGATGACAGGTCATTTCCCATCGTCATGACTTATCCGGGCGATGTTATCGCTTCGCACACTCGAATCCATGGAAAATTCAAAATCACAAGGTAATGAAGCAGCGGCAGTGTGGCCGGTCGGCTCGAGATAAAATTGGGGGTCTTGCAGTGCGCAGTTTGCAAGACTCTTTGCTTTTATGTAATATCTGTCTGGAATTATACCCAAGGTATTGCAACTTAATTTGTATTTTTAGACTGGTCATTTTAATAATGAATTGACTCACTGTAACCGTGGTATGGCTTTGATTCTGAAACCACGGCATCACTACCTGTTCGCTGTCAGCCTGCTTGACCAGTAACAATTACAAAACAGTCGAAGTTGATTTGTGTCAGGTAGTCGCCTGGCGATATGGGTATGTTTGCATGTTACATGAAAGTTATAAAAATCTGCTGCCAGGACATGAGGATTTGCTTTTGTTGATTCTAATTGACAATCACACGGGAATACATATATAAAACAGGTCAAATAATAACAATAGCTCATATGTGATGCCCTCAGTGGTATTTATTATTAGATAGTGTGAAATAAGATGTATGAGCCGTTGCGCAACATTTAAAAATAACCTTTATCGATAAGATGGATCAGAGACAACAAGACGAGCAATTCAGCCTTTCGGCCAGTGAATACTGGTTTTCACAACATCGCCAATCCTACTGGTGCCTGATTTCACTGTTTATTGTCATCTTAGTGGGACTGGGCGGTTTTTATCCCGACAGCGTTGCATTCGGCAATTCAATTGTCTACGCAGCCGATCTATCTTATCTGTGGACGCACTGGGCTTTTCCCTATTTCTTTTTTCTGGTCACGCTTGAAGCCCGACGGGAAATCATTTCTACAAAAGGTGAACTTTACGGTAATAAAGCCCTGGCGCCGGTAATCATGGCATTAGGCGGCATGATAATGCCCTGGGTTATATATACGTTTATTACGGGCAGTAGCGATCCGAAAGCTGGCGCTTTTATCCCGATGGCGACCGATATTGCGTTTGTGGTGTTAGCAATGACGGTGGCAAATGCGTCGCCTAAACTTCGGGCTGCTTTACTGGCATTGGCCATAGCCGATGATATTGGCAGCATCATCTTGATGGCAATATTCTTCAACGAGTGGGGCTATAGCCAGTTTCTTACAGTTGGCGCCATGGCTGCAATTTTATTATTCTGCTACCGATATGAAAGAGTCTTGGATCAGCTCTGGATATACAGGGCGGGGTTCGTCTGGGTCATTATCTGCCTTTTCTGGATCTGGGTGCTGAACGAAGTTCACCTGCATCCCAGTCTTGCAGGTGTATTTACCGCACTGGTTGTCCCCTACCATCCCGGATCGGAACGGTTGAAAAAAACCGGCCGGCTGCGTGATTCGGTTTATCATGTGCTTGAACAGTCAGGACTCAACGTGCCGGTCAACTGGCTTGTCATACCCGTTTTTATTGTATTGTCGGTCGTAATAAAGCCTGAAAACCTGGCAGGAGCCTGGTTCACGACTCAATCTCTGGGCGTGTTTTTCGGCTTCGTGATTGGTAAAACTGTTGGCGTCTTTTGTGGCGGTTACATTGCCTATCTATTAATCAGGGAAATTCCGGCTAATTCTTTCAAGGAACTGTTTTTCGGCGCCGTAATGTGCGGCATGGGTCTGACAGTGGCCCTGTTTTTTGCCGGGCTCAGCACCGGGATTGACCATACGACGGCAACAGTCGCCATCTTGTTTGCCTCGGCATTCTGCGGTGTGGTTGGAACTTATGGTATTTACTACGTTAATAAAAAGTCTGCTGAAAAAGCAGTCTCTTCAAATATAAAATAATTAATCAGGGACTGACTTTAACCAACCTTTGTTACGTTGATTGTAACCAACCGGGGACAGACCACGTTTAATTGACATGTCAATTAAACGTGGTCTGTCCCCGATTGTCTGCTCACCTCACAGGGTGAGATGCCTAAGTTTTTTGATCACTTATTCTCTGTCAACACAATCGCCGGCTAATTCACCAAGATAAATTTAGTTCGCCTGTTCGACGGAAAAGGTAAATATCTTTCACCTGGA
>JAHEKD010000217.1 GCA_024638545.1 Gammaproteobacteria bacterium | reverse complement strand
GCACAATGGCCCGCAGGCATCGTTGACACGATGTCGAGGACCCTGACCGAGTAAAATGCCCACAGGGCGTGGCAAGGGACCGTCGCAGTAGTAGGGTGGTGAGAAATCCGGGCTATGATATCTCGACGCTTTTGTAAGTACTGACTTTATCATTCACGAGTTTTGAACTCTGCCAGGTCACCAAACAGTTCCTGAACTTCCTTGACCTTTGGCATGTTGTAGAACACCGGATCACCAAATCGTATACAGGATAGTGACTTTACCTGGGGCTGGTTTTCTGATGAAATCTTGAAATAAAGTTCCAGGTCGACCTGTGTCCCGCCATTACCATGATGAGGCCTGACGCGACCGTTGAAAGCAACCTGGTATTCTCCAAAATTTATCGGCAAAACGTCCGCGAAACGTTTGTGGATTCCATGAATAGTAAAATTATCCGGATTGATAACTGTTTCACCGCTATTTTTCGGTCTTGGCACCAGAAATTTGCAATAAAGCTCATACGTCCCAATTTCCTTTCGCCGAACCACCTGCCCCCTGGCTTTTACATATGCGAAGCTGCTGCCTGCAGGGACTGTTATAGGTCGTTTTATTTCAAGCAGCACAAAATCGGCGTATGGTGATCTCGAACCGAGATTGGCTACACAACCCGTAAAAAAAAATGTCGAGATGAGCACTAAGGTAAATAATTTCATTACAGCCTCCATATAAACTACTAAATTATGACAGCGAGAGTTGATAATAGCTTTTTATTTATGAATACAGCCATAATCTGATAATGCAGCGCGATCTGATAAACGAACTGATCGATTCAGTGTTACATCCATCTATTCTGTAATTCTAGTAAACTTTGCATGCAATGAAAACCGCCGGAATTGCATTGAGTGATTGCGGACAGTAACCACAGATAGCATACTTACAGTATTGACACGAAAATGATGACATACCTGAGACCGGGTCAACACGAATAACCGGCAAGATTTTCGCATGCTGAGCAAATCAACCCTTACCTCACCTGAAAAATTGCCGGCTAAGAGCGCGACATGAAGATCCAAAAGCTAGATACCAAAGACGTTCCGGCGTTGATAAATCTGCTAAGCCACTTTGATTTAGTAATCGAAGATATTGATATTGTTAAACAAATATTTTTCGGTTTAAAATATAATCACCGCTACGTGGCAGCTGGAGGACTTGAATTATCTCTCCCTTATGCACTTTTACGATCTGTCGCTGTTTGCCCACACCATCACGGCAAGGGCTATGCGAAGATCGTTTGCGAGGCGCTGATTGAGACGGCCCTAAATGAAAACATTCGTGATCTGTACTTGTTAACAGAAACTGCCGAAGGTTTTTTTTCCAGGCTTGGATTTATACCGGTGGACCGATCCCTTATCCCGCCGGAGATTAGAATAACCAGACAGTTCAGCAAGCTATGTCCTGGCGACGCAGTGGTGATGAAAAAACAGCTTACTCCTTGAGCCTGACGAGTAATCGCCCATCTCTGACTTCGATTAAATCAACGCCAGCTGCAAAAGCCCTCCAGAAGCCCTCATCCGTGCCAAACTCACTGACCAGGTCAACGTTTTTGAGATTGCCAAGCCATGCATTGGGAATGGGCACACCCATTACGCTGACTCCTTTTAGCACAACAACCGGGCGATCATTCTTGAATGAAAGCTGAACACCTGCATTCAGTCTTAAGGTTCGCCCTCCCATGATCGGGAAGTCCGGATCGAGTGGAATGAGCAATTTTGCACTGGCAAGATCATCTGACAGATCGACAGCCAGACGTTTGGCCATGTCGGTATTACTGGCAACCAGCGCATTGAGTTCGCGTTCATTAAAGCTTATCTCTCGACTGGCGCCTGCCTCTGAGTAACGCTCCGGCGCTAACCGGCCTCCACCTTCCTCAACAACATTGCCGCTGATTTCAACATCGCCATCAGGCCCGCCGAATTGCAGGATATCAAGTTCTGCCAGCTTCTTATTTAACCCTTGCTCTTCCTTTTCACTTAACGTAACGGGCTTGAATTCTGTTGGAAAAATATAGGTCTTTACCACGAAAAAAGTGACAATAACCGTGGCCAGGACGGCGGCAATAACAAACATAACGACCTGCTTACCGCTGAATCCCCGACTTACAGAGTCGTTAAGTGTCTGATTCATAGTTATTTCTTCAATATTTTGAAGCTACATATTATATAGCTTACCTGTACTTAACTTGAAAAATATTAGCATTGATCCGATATAATAGAAGGAGAGTGCGATTACCACAGGATTTTAATAATGACTCATGCAAAAGTTACCCCGATATTTGCCAACGATACTCTATGGGCGGATATCTGTGAAGAGGCTCGACAGGCTGCCATCAATGAACCGCTATTGTCCGGCTATTTACACTCAACTATTTTAAATCAGGATTCGCTCGAAGATTCTGTAACACATATCCTTGCTGATAAGCTGCGGTGTGAAACACTCAAAGATATGACCATCTGCAAAGTTCTTGGTCAGGCAATTAAAGATGACGAAGATATCCGGAAAGCCATACGCACTGATATCAGTGCATTTTATGAACGTGACCCTGCCTGCGATAAATATATAATGCCATTGCTCTACTTTAAAGGTTTCCACGCACTGTGTGCATATCGTGTGACACACTGGTTGTGGAATCACGAACGCCGCGATATCGCCCTGTTCCTTCAAAACCGTATTAGTGAGTGCTTTGCCGTCGACATTCATCCGGCCGCGAAAATTGGTCATGGTATATTAATAGACCACGCAACAAGCCTGGTTATAGGTGAAACTTCGGTTGTGGGTAACAATGTATCAATGCTGCATGAAGTCACGCTTGGAGGTACAGGTAAAGAAACCGGTGATCGACATCCCAAGGTTGCAGATGGTGTCCTAATTGGCGCAGGTTCAAAAATTCTGGGCAACGTACGTATTGGTGAGGGTGCAAAAGTGGGCGCTGGCAGCGTTGTCCTGAATGATGTGAAACCACACTGTACGGTGGTTGGCGTTCCGGCTATTGGCGTGGGCAAACCCTGCCAGGACCTCCCGGCACTCGAAATGGATCATTTGCTGGACAGGGACAAAAAAAACAAGTGATAGTCAAAATCAAATATTGATAACAGTGAAGCTTGTTCGGCAAACCAGCTCCAGTGATAAACCTGTAGATTCTTATACTGCCTGATTGGTCAACGAATCTATCTACTATCCACTTCCACCATGATCGATCAACTGCTTAATAATGCTGACCTCTGGCGCCTGAGTTTTTTTATTGGCATTTTAGCCTGCATGGCCGTGCTTGAATTCACTTTGCCGAGAAGAAATGTTGATGCGAGGCGGAAACTGCGCTGGACGAACAACATCGGTATCGTGATTTTGGATTCAGCGATAGTTCGCATCTTACTTCCAACGACCACAATAGCGGTTGCAATCTACGCCGAAAATTCTGGCTACGGCCTCTTTAACCTGATAACGATCCCTTATTTTGTGGCCCTCGTGTTATCAGTTTTACTACTGGATGTTCTGATTTATGGCCAGCATGTTGTATTTCATAAAATTCACTGGCTCTGGAGATTTCATCGAATGCATCATAGCGACACGCATATTGACGTAACGACAGGCATACGCTTTCATCCGGTTGAAATAATTTTGTCTTTATTAATAAAGTTTGCCGCCATAATCATTCTGGGCATACCCGCTGTTGCAATTCTTCTGTTTGAGATTATTCTCAATGCGACATCCATGATTACGCACAGCAACCTGAGGTTGCCTCTATGGCTTGATAAAGCCTTAAGGTGGCTTTTTGTAACACCTGACATGCACCGCATTCATCATTCAGTTTATCGTCAGGAAACAGACAGCAACTATGGTTTCAACTTGTCCGTATGGGATCGCCTTTTTGGCACCTACATTGAACAACCCCGTGACACGCATGAGAAAATGTTAATCGGCATCAATCAATTTCGTGATCACAGAGAGCAGATTGTTGATAAATTGCTATCTCAGCCATTTCGTGATCGTTAAAGATACCACGATACAGGCCCCGGAATACATGCCAGGCTGTTATACTCCTGCCTATGGGATCATGGATATAAAAAGCGTGATCAAATCCTCTTTTTATTAAACATAAATTGTATGTTCTTATTTCTCCACTCACTTAACTACTAGGTAAAATTATAATGGCAAGAGAGACGGTTGCTGTCTACTGGGACTTTGAAAATATTCATGCCAGTCTATTCGACTCCGACAAGGGAGCGGGCAGCTATGGCAGATCCCAGAACCGCACAAAACAACAGAATCTGCTGGTTGACGTGCAGTCACTGTACGACTTTGCAACAACATACGGAAATGTTGCGATTAATAAGGCTTACTGTAACTGGCAGTGGTATTCAAAATACAGACACTCACTTCTTAAATGTGCGGTCGAGCTGATTCAAATTTTTCCACCTGGTGCTTCAGCAAAAAATGGTGCCGACATAAAGCTTTCTCTGGATATTATTGAGGATATTTTGAGATTTCCACATATCTCCTCAATTATGGTCATTGGCGGAGACAGTGATTTTATTCCGCTTGCACAGAAAATAAAGGCAGCGGGTAAAGACCTGATTGGCATCGGTTGCCGGGCCTCTACAAACCAGCACTGGGCAAACAGCTGTTCTGAATTCAAGTATTATGAAACACTGGTTGATGATAATAAAAGTACAGCCCCCGCTGAATTTGAATCGACAGAATCAGATATAATCCAAATCAAGGATCCCATTGAACTAATCACTAAGGCTATAAAACAAGTTTCGAAGAAAACCGGTGATGAATGGGTTGTTAAAGCCGCGATCAGGCCAATCGTTAAGAGGCTCGATCCAACGTTTGATGAATCGAATTATGAGTGCACTAGTTTTTCAGAACTTTTGAGAAAATATCCGAAAAGTTTTGAAGTTAAATCCGGCGAACATGATCATCTCGTCAGTCTGACTGGCAAATAGCGTTACTGCATCAATATTCTGGTCTGATTCGAATGATTGCAGGCCGTAATCAGTAGACGGATTATCTGAACATCGAAACCGGGATAGGTCCCGTAAGCAAACCTGACTTCCCGCTTTTGCTTATGGATTCAACTATATAATCCTGAGCGCTGCTCCCAATCGCTAAATTAAGATGGTTAACCCGCATTTCTCACCACCCAACTACTGCGACGGTCCCTTGCCACGCCCTGTGGGCATGTTACTCGGTCAGGGTCCTCGACATCGTGTCGACTATGCCTGCGGGCCTTTTCCGAGGCTTCCTCGTGCTGCAGG
>JAHEKD010000216.1 GCA_024638545.1 Gammaproteobacteria bacterium | reverse complement strand
TACACCACCAAGAAAAACTTTTTTGCTCATAAATACAGCCTATTGCTTCGCTAACCGAAGATATTAATTATAAGATTATGCAAGATCACTGGATTCTGCTTAAAAACGACTGAAGTCCTCAACCAAGTTCTGCAACAGCCTGCCTGACAATAGATCGCTTTTCCTCCGCTAGCGCGATCAGCGGCAGCCTGATTCCCTGACCGATATATCCCATCTCATGCAGGGCCCATTTCACCGGAATCGGATTAGTCTCACAGCCCAATGCCTCATACAGAGGCGCAAGCGCCTGATTTTGTTTTCTTGCGGCTTCCAAATCACCAGACAGTGCTGATCGACAAACGTTCTGGATTTGTGCCGGTGCGACATTTGCAGCCACTGAAATCACGCCATCGCCGCCTTTAGCCATGTACTCACAAAAACTGCTATCTTCACCTGAAAGCAGTATGAAATCGTCAGGACAGGCTTCTTTCATCGGCAAAACCCTGGAAAGGTCGCTGGTTGCATCCTTGATGCCGATGATATTGTTAATCTGAGACAGCCTGATCACCGTCTGAGTCTCGATATCGCTGGCGGTGCGCTTAGGCACATTGTAAAGAATGATCGGTATGTCGACGGCGTCGGCGATTGCTTTGAAGTGCTGGTACATTCCTTCCTGGGGTGGACGGTTATAGTACGGTGCAACGACCAGACAGGCCTGCGCACCGGCATTTTTAGCTTCAGCAGTCAGCGATATTGCTTCACGGGTTGAATTAGAGCCCGTGCCTGCGATGACCGGTATTCTATGGTTAGCGTACTCAACAATTTTGCGGGTGACCATCGAATCTTCCTGATGGCTCAACGTCGCTGACTCACCGGTTGTCCCGACGGAAACGATGGCCTGGGTACCGTTTTCAATATGAAATTCAACCAGTTTTTCCAGGGCCTGATAATCTACACCGCCATCATCTTGCATGGGAGTCACCAATGCAACTATGCTGCCACTAAACTTCATATTTCAATCCAATTCAAGGAAATTAATTGCCGCCTGACTCGCATAGTACTGCTCCCCGATAGTGAAAACAAGCCACTGTGATAAAAATCTTTGACCCGGATAAATATTATTGCAGCGGCACTCACTTCATCACTTAAAGCAAAACCTGATTAATATATATTAAGCACATGATATCACGGCAATTAGGCTACGGAGCATTCTCAAGAAATCATGAAACCCACTATATATAGTATATTTAACTTTACCTACCACAACATGATGTGGTATTTTGCTTTCACTACGTTCACAGGAGAAACCCTCATGAAATGTCGAAAATGCCACAGTCACATGCAAATGACGCGCTCTGAAAATTCTCACAAGTGTGTCCAGATCTGGTACGAATGCGCCGTCTGCGGTTGCCATATGCTTAGCAGCACACCCTCAGAATTATTCGACGTTAAAAATATACATGGAAAAAACGGCATCACTACAGAAAATACGCAAATTCAAAGGTTCAACTCGGATGGGGCATCGATTAACTAAAATCTATACACGCACCGGTGACCATGGCACTACCGGACTGGCCGACGGCAGCCGAATCGACAAGGACGACAAACGTGTTGAGACGATGGGCGATGTGGATGAGCTCAACTGTGTCATTGGCTTGATCTTGACTGAGGAATTGCCGGCAGAGCTTAATCATGACCTGATACAGATTCAGCATATATTATTTAATCTAGGTGGTGAAATTGCCATGCCGGGATTCGATCTTGTGAGGGCGAACGATGTTGATATGCTCGAGTCGAGACTGGATCACTATAACGAATCACTAACACCCCTGAAGGAATTTATTCTCCCAGGCGGAAACCGGGCAGCCGCTTATGCACACCTGGCTCGAGGCGTTTGCCGCCGTGCTGAAAGAAGAATCGTAACCCTGAATAAATCACTGAATACACCGCACCAGCTTGCCCAGAACTTTCTGAATCGATTATCCGACTTCCTGTTTGTTATTTGCAGGTACATCAATTACCGCAGTGGTGTATCAGATGTCTTGTGGAAAAATGAATTCTCAAAAGCGTAAGCAAAAAACAGCATTGACCACCTATCAGTCAAAAAATATTACAACCTGCCACCTTCATATATAATAGTGCTGACTTCAAGAGCCGGACACTGATCTAAATACCCATGGCAAACTTTTTTTGTTCTGCTGTCACTGTTTGTATACTAATTAGTATTGATATATTTCTCAGGCGTGATTTAATTCACGCCTCACCCGTTGATTATGTCGTTATCTGCCTGCTTTTATTCTGTTTTATCTATATCTGCCGACTGTTACTTCTGGGCATTAAATCCAGCAAAATCAGGGTACTATTCTCAATTGTTGCAGTTTCAGTATTTTCATTGGTTTATTGGCTGCAGAGCGCAGTTTATAAAGTTTACTTTCAATTTATCAATGCTGCAGACATTGGTATTGTCATGGGAAACATCGAATACTGGAGTCAGTCCGCTGATTCATTGCTTTCAATAATAAATCTTAAATATCTGGCCGCTTACCTGATCATTTTCAGTTTTGTGTTTTTAGTTAAAACTAAGGCGTATCATCCAGATCGCCAGACAAGCAAAACCAAAATTCCGGTTACCGTACTTGTACTCGTAGTATTTGTTACCGGGTGCGGCTTTTATATTAAACAAAATCAGCTCTATTATCTAACCACGCCCGTCATTTCATTGAGCTATGAGTTTAAAAAATTTTT
Source organism: Gammaproteobacteria bacterium (assembly GCA_024638545.1). Lineage (GTDB taxonomy): Bacteria > Pseudomonadota > Gammaproteobacteria > Arenicellales > JAHEKD01 > JAHEKD01. The sequence continues at coordinate 2,604 of JAHEKD010000216.1, read as the reverse complement.
TGCTGAAAAACATCGATTCATGAAACCTGTTCTGGAACCGAACCAGGAGGGTTATTATCCAAGACAAACAGATGCGATCGCCAGCTTTAACAGGCGCGGTGATTTTAATGTTTTATTTCTACTGTTGGAATCGCTCCGCTACGATCATATGTCGCTATATGGCTATGAGCGCGACACCACCCCCTTTCAAAGACAGCGATTCAAAGATGCCATACATTTTAATCATGCCGTTTCCAACGCGACATCGACAGATACTTCGGTAGAATCCATCTTTACGGGAATGGACTGGACAAATCCAGAGCTTCATGAAACTTCTTTGCTATGGTCATATTTGAAGGCGGCTAAGCTTAACCAGTTCTATGTTGGTTCTCACTGGCTTCAATGGAATGGCTGGTTTGGACGTGCATTTTTATCTGAAGATGTAAACTCGATTCAGTCGCCGCTGGCGGTTGATGCTTCATTAACCGGCTATGACATGATCACCGCACGAAAATTCAAAAAAACCCTGGCGCAATTTGCACTCAGGGATGAGCCATTTTTTGGTGTAGTGCATTTCGCAGGCACCCACTACCCCTATGTTTCGCCACAGGAACAGGCCCGCTGGTTGCCTGCTGACGATAATTTTGATCCTGGCCAGGTCGATTTGCTTATCAATAAATACAACAATGCGATTCGCTACAATGATGATGCGGTTAAGGCCGTAATCAACGAACTGGATGAGCTTGATCTTAGAGACAACACTATAATAATTGTGAGTGCGGATCATGCCGAGGCAATGTATGAGCACAAGCAGTTTTTCCACGGCAAGGTGTTCTGGCAGGAGGGAATCCACGTTCCATTTTACATGGATATTCCTGAAAAATTACTCGACAGATTTACTTCATCCGAGATCGGCAATCTGTACGACAATACTAAAAGATTTGTCTCACTGGTTGATTTGTTTCCAACGATACTTGATCTGTACAATATCCCGTTAAGTAAAGCAGTCGACGGTTTCAGCCTTTTGAAGCCTTATCCGGAAGAACTGCTGCGAATCTATATGATTCCCGAAGAATATGCATTGATTAACTCCCATACAGGTGAAAAGTATCATATTGATAATGCAAAAAAGGTTATGCGCTATACGCGGCTTCGTGAGGACCCAAACGAAATGAATTTCCAGCAAATACGTCTGGATAATTTCCTCTCAATAGATCAATTCATTGCCCAGATGAGTACAGCGACTCTGCCAGAGGTATTAAGCCTTAATCAATAACAAATAATTTTCTCGGGTATTCACAAAACGGTTGTGCTTCATTCTCAGTTACCCTGAAACTTTCGGTGGTTTCCAGTCCCCAGTCGTTCATCCACAAAGCCGGGATCAGGTGAAAGGTCATACCCGGCTTTAATACTGTTTTATCACCGGGGCGAAGACTCATCGTCCTTTCACCCCAGTCAGGTGGATAGCTCAATCCAATCGGATAACCAATACGACTCTCTTTTTCCATGCCGTGCCTTGCAATCACTTCGCGCCAGGCTTTTTCAACCTGTTCACAGGTGTTTCCCGGCCTGGCCATATCAAGTGCAGCCTGAATCCCCTCCAGCTGCGCCTGCTCCGCGTCCAGAAACGCTTGTGGTGGCTTGCCGAAATAAACTGTCCTGGATAATGGGCAGTGATAACGTTTATAGCAGCCAGCGATCTCAAAAAACGTTCCCTGGTTGTTGCGAATCGGGTGATCATCCCAGGTCAGGTGTGGCGCTGCGGCATCAGCGCCTGATGGCAACAAGGGCACAATCGCCGGATAGTCTCCACCAATACCTTCCAGACCGCTAATGCCGGTATGATAAATGCCGGCGACCAGATCATTCTTACGCATCCCGGGTTTGGCATTTTCAATGATATACCCATGCATTTTTTCAACGATCCGTGCCGCATTTTGCATGTATTTGATTTCCTGGCCAGATTTGATTGCGCGTTGCCAGTTGACAAGCGCAGTGGCATCAACAAAATCGACCTGCGGAAGACTTTGCTTCAAGTGTATATAACAGGCCGCGCTGAAATAATAATTATCGAGTTCGACACCGATACGTTTGCTCAGCATGTTTCTATCCAGCAGGATTTTGGCCAGGAACTGCATAGGATGTCGATCGCTGGACTGCACGTAATGATCAGGGTACCCGACCACATGTTCATCCGACATGAATACAGTTCTGTAGGCACCCTGCGCATCCTGTCCGCGTCCAAACCACAGCGGCTCGCCCTCGAGACCGATTACTACGCACTGGTGCACGTAAAATGACCAGCCATCATAACCTGTTAACCACGCCATGTTTGAAGGGTCAGTTACAATTAACAGGTCGATGGACCTCTCCTGCATCGCCAGACGTGTCTTATCAATTCTGGACTGGTATTCCTCGATAGAAAAATTAAGTGTTTGTGTCGTCATGTCAGTCGTCTCGCGTTAAATGGATGAGAGATAGTGGTACCAGTCAAAACCGCATCCCGGATCTGCCTTTCGACCTGGGGAAATGTGCTGGTGCCCGAATATATTTTTCTTGGTAATTGCCGGAAATAGCTGCCGTAAAGACTTCGTCAAGCTCACCAGGGTTTCATATTGCACGCCC
>JAHEKD010000215.1 GCA_024638545.1 Gammaproteobacteria bacterium | reverse complement strand
ACTTATGGCACTGGGAAGAAAAAAATAATCATAAACTTCAAGGAAGGGTAAATTTGTAATAGAATGGTCTCAGCGCCGCTGCCAGGGCAACTGCGGTTGTATCAGAGCCTCCGCGTCCCAGGGTGGTAATGTGTCCGTCCGCGTCTTTGCCCTGAAATCCGGCAACAACAACGACCTTGTCAGCATCGAGATCTTCACGAATACGCTGCGCATCAATATCCACGATTCGTGCTTTACCGTATACATTGTCAGTTAAAATATTGACCTGACCGCCGGTATACGAGCGCGCATCAATACCTCGCTGGTGTAATGCCATGGCCAGCAGTGAAATAGTGACTTGTTCGCCCGTTGAAACCAGCATGTCAACCTCCCTGGCATCTGCATCGGGATGAATCTGATTGGCCAGATTTAACAACCGATTGGTTTCGCCGCTCATGGCGGACAAAACAACAACCATCCGGTGCCCGAGTCTGTGGCTTTTTGCCACGTTATCTGCTACCGCATTTATGCGTTCAATATCCGCGACGGATGTACCGCCATATTTTTCTACGAAAAGTGCCACGTTTAGCTAATGTAACCTCTTGGACAGGGCCGCGTAAATCGGATTGTCAACCTGAGAAGCTGACGCTCCCAAGACTCAAAATGCGCACAACAAACATGTAAAAATCAATTTGCAGAGCTTGCATACCGTTATAATTTGACTCAAATTCAGCCGTCACGATATTTCTTCAGTATTTTAAACCAGATTATCCAATATACTAACTTTAATATTGACTATATTATGTTTTCTATATTATCAAGAATTGAATCAAGTTTTGCAGTGTGGCGGCCGCCGCCCTGGCCAAAATCAGCTTTTCCACCGCCCTTACCATCCAGTTCCGCACACAGTCCGGTCACCAGCCGGCCAGCATGATACTGATCGGTAAGATCAGCAGTGACACCGGCGAGTACGTTGATTTTTCCCTGCGCTGTTGAATTCACAAGTACGACAACACCACTCTCAATTTCTTCCTTGAGCTGGTCGATATAAGCACGCAGCTGTTTAATGTCCTCATCTTGAGTTTTTACAGTTAACCACTTGACGCCATTAATCAGCCTGGCCTGATCTATCAATCCTTCAGCACGCTGGTTTGTCATCATCGCCTGCAGTGACTGTATTTTGCGAGACTGCTCTTTGTTTGTAGAAATAAGTTGGGCTAATCGTTTATCAATATCGTCAACAGGCACTTTGAGTTTTTCAGCAATAGTCATCAACATATCTTCAGTTTTATTAATGTATTGATGAGCTATTTCTCCCGTAACGGCTTCAACCCTTCTTATTCCCGCCGCGACACCGGTTTCCTGCGCAATCTTGAACAAGCCGATATCACCGGTTCTGTCGACATGCGTGCCGCCACAAAGCTCAAGCGACATGGGTCCCATTTCAACCACTCGCACGACATCCTCATATTTTTCTCCAAACAAAGCCTGCGCGCCTGCCGCCCTGGCTTTCTCCAGATCCATTAGTTGGGTCACTACCTTGTGATTAGCCTGAATCTGTGTATTGACGATATGCTCAATTTCCCTGAGCTGGGCGCTTTTGACTGTGTTGGTATGCGAAAAATCAAAACGCAGTCGCGATGAGTCGACCAATGAACCTTTCTGATGCACATGGTTACCCAGAACCTTCCTCAATGCGGCATGCAGCAGATGCGTCGCTGAATGATTAACCTGCGTGCGCGCGCGCCTGCTTTTATTCACCTTGGCGATTACTGAACTACCCGCGGACAGGCTTCCTAGTCGCAGTTTCCCATAATGCCCGATAACATTGTTCATCAGTTTTTGGGTATCGTGAACGTCGAAAACAGCATCTTTTGAGACCAGCTGACCGGTATCACCAACCTGTCCCCCACTTTCACCGTAGAATGGACTCTTATTGAGAATAATCACCGCCTGCTCACCGGCATTAAGATTATCGATCGACTTTCCATCCTGATTCATCACCATAACCTGAGCTTCATCCTCGACATGCTCGTAGCCGGTAAAATCAGTCTGGCTGACGTTATCGATAACCAACAGCTTGTGCTCGGAAAACTGACTCGCAGAACGTGCAGCATCACGCTGTGCCTGCATGCAGGTTTCAAAACCGTCTAAGTCAATTGATAATCCATGTTCACGGGCAATATCAGCCGTCAGGTCAACTGGAAATCCGAAAGTGTCATAGAGTTTAAAAACGGTCCCGCCGTCGAGCTGATCCGTTGTGACGGACCGTAAAGCCTTATCAAGTATTTTTATGCCCTGATCCAGCGTTTCCGCAAATCGCTCACTCTCAGTTTTCAGCACCTGTTCGACATAGGTTTGATTCTCAACGAGTTCAGGATAGGCATCGCCCATCTCATCCACCAGGGCCTGTACAAGCTGATGCATGAACGGCACTTTGCAACCAAGTTGATAACCATGCCGTATAGCCCGCCTGATAATACGTCTTAAGACGTAACCGCGACCTTCATTTGAGGGGGTAACACCGTCAACGATTAAAAAAGCTGTCGAGCGGATATGGTCAGCAATGACGCGCAGCGATTGACTGCTTTTGTCACTGGTTTGCGTGACTTTTGCTGCCGCATCAATCAATTTTACAAATAAATCAATTTCGTAATTACTGTGAACATTTTGCAGAACGGCCGCAATCCGCTCCAGCACCATGCCGGTATCAACCGATGGTTTGGGCAGCGGCTCCATGTCACCGTTGTCCTGGCGATTAAACTGCATGAACACGAGATTCCAGATTTCAATATAGCGGTCGCCATCCTCATCCGGTGTGCCCGGCGGCCCACCTTCAACATCCGGGCCATGATCGTAAAAAATCTCGGTACAGGGACCACAGGGCCCGGTATTACCCATTGACCAGAAATTATCTCTGGCACCTATTCTTGCGACACGCTCAACCGGAACACCAATTTTTTCTATCCATATATCTGCTGCTTCATCATCTTCCTCAAATACAGACACCCAAAGCTTCTCTTCAGGCAGACCAAGTTCCCGGGTCAAAAATGTCCAGGCGAATTGAATAGCCTCGGCTTTGAAATAGTCTCCAAAACTAAAGTTTCCCAACATTTCAAAAAAAGTATGGTGACGTGCGGTGTAACCTACGTTTTCCAGATCGTTATGTTTGCCGCCTGCCCTGACGCAGCGTTGCGATGTCGTAGCGCGAACATAATCCCGCTTTTCATAACCAAGAAAAACGTCTTTAAACTGCACCATGCCGGAATTAACAAACAGCAAACTCGGATCATTACCGGGCACCAGCGAGCTACTGGCAACAACTTCATGTCCATTTTTTTTAAAGAAGTCCAGGAACCGACTCCGTATTTCACTGGTTTTCATATTCGTCAATAAACTCACGTTATCTATTGAAAAAATCCCGAATCTGCTGCGTAGAAAATCCTCTTCTCATCAGAAAATTCATTTGTCTGGTTTTTTGCTTAAAGTCCGCCGGTTTGGCTTCCCCAAATTTTTTTACTGCAGTATCCTTCAGTACTTTTTGCCATGACATGTCATTAAAATCAAGCGCAGATTCAATTATTTGAGAATTGACCCCTTTTTCCCGAAGATAATGACGAATATATAGCGGACCGTAGCCTTTCGATTTCCTGGCCCGAATCAGGCTCTGGGAGAATCGCAAATCGCTCTGCAGATTATGCAATTCAAGCTCATCCAGGACGGCGTCAATTTGCTGCGTTTCATGTCCTTTGTAAGTAAGTTTCCGGCTTAGCTCAAATCTGGAATGCTCGCGTCGCGCCAGCAGCCTGATGGCGGTTTCATAGCATTTTTTTCCTGCCTCATCGTCTGTTCTCAAAACGCTATGTTTCTACTTCTTCATCATGTTTTTCTTCAGATGGAATTATCCCGGCCGCTTGGCGAATCCGGGTTTCAATCTCCTGCGCTATATCCGGGTTTTCCCTTAGAAATTGACGAACATTATCACGACCCTGACCGATGCGGTCGTTACTGTAGCTGTACCAGGCTCCCGATTTTTCAACCACGTTATTTGCAACACCCAAATCAATCAGCTCACCTTCCTTTGAGATTCCATGATTATATAAAATATCAAATTCAGCCTGTTTGAACGGTGGGGCGACCTTGTTCTTCACAACCTTTACCCGCGTTTGATTACCTAAAATCTCATCACCTTTTTTTATAGCGCCGATTCGGCGAATATCCAGTCGAACCGATGAATAAAATTTCAGCGCATTACCGCCTGTCGTCGTTTCAGGACTGCCAAACATCACCCCGATTTTCATCCTGATTTGGTTAATGAAAATTACCAGTGTATTGGAACGTTTTATATTGGCGGTCAATTTTCTGAGTGCCTGAGACATTAAACGTGCCTGCAGTCCCATATGCGAATCACCCATTTCACCCTCTATCTCAGCCTTGGGTGTCAGGGCGGCGACAGAATCAATCACGACAATATCAACCGCTGCCGAGCGCACCAGCATATCCGTAATTTCCAGCGCCTGTTCGCCGGTGTCGGGTTGTGATACCAGCAGTTCATCTGTATTTACACCCAGACGTTCCGCATATTGCGGATCCAGCGCATGTTCTGCATCAATAAAAGCCGCGGTGCCGCCTGCTATTTGTGCCTGGGCAATGGCTGACAAGCTCAGCGTTGTTTTTCCTGATGATTCCGGGCCATAAATTTCCACCACACGCCCTTTGGGCAGGCCACCAATGCCCAGGGCAATATCAAGTGTTAAGGAACCTGTCGATATCGAAGTAACATCGTTTTTGGTTTGGGCATCACCCAGGCGCATAACAGAGCCTTTGCCGAACTGTCGCTCGATCTGACCCAGTGCTGCTTCGAGTGCCTTTTGCCTGTTTTCATCCATGTTTACAACTCCAAAAATATAATTCAAATGAGGGCATATTTTAACCGGAAAACGCAACCTGAGACCCGATTTTGATTATATAAAATCGTAATTTTTATCCGCCCTGACAGCCTGGCTGTCGCAGCGGCTCAATGCGTATGTTCAAGTTTACCCTGGAATTGCATGACAGATTTGACAGCTACTCCCGGCTGGTGTTTTGAGAGCCCCGGATTGAGCCGCCTTCAGTGCGGTGAAATTTCATTGATCAACTGGCAGCCACTCATTCAATGCAAAAATAATAGACTGCTCCCTGACCGCATCGCGATCTCCGGAAAACAATTTGGTGGTCGTCAATACTGAATTGTACTGGGCACGTCCAAAACAGACTGTACCGACAGGTTTATCAATGCGGCCACCATCCGGGCCGGCGATTCCTGTAACAGATATACTTATCGATGCAGTGCTGTTGTTCAACCCGCCCTG
>JAHEKD010000214.1 GCA_024638545.1 Gammaproteobacteria bacterium | reverse complement strand
CACGTGGGGCAAAAAGTTGAGCTGCGCACAGAGATTGCCTATGAAATTCTCGAGTCATTCTATCTGATGTTTTTGATCATGCTGCCACTGCTGCTGATCATTGTTAATCATGCGATAAATAAAGGAATCAAACCCTTAAATCTAATTGCCGATGAAATTACACAGCGCACACCCGACAATCTGGAACCTGTGGATATGGCTAACGTACCGGAAGAAATTAAAGGCCTTACCGGCGCGCTTAACAGGCTATTTAATCGATTAAACGATGCATTTTCCAGGGAACGTCAGTTTATTGCCGATGCAGCCCATGAGCTTCGAACTCCTCTGGCCGGGCTGAAAGCGCAGGCTCAGATCGGACTTCAGGACAGGAGTCGAGTTAAAAAATCGCTTAACCGAATTGTTGAGGGTGTCGACAGAACGTCACGACTGGCTAATCAGCTGCTCTTACTGTCTCGATTAGATGCTGAAAAAGCTGTGCTCGAGGAAGACAAAATACAGCTAAAGTCGGTTATTGACGATGTTTGCAGTGATCTGCAGTTAAATGATTGCGCGAATATAAAAATCAGTAAAAATCTTGACGCAGATATCTTAGTTTTGGGTGATCAAAACCTTCTCTATACATTGGTGCGAAATCTGCTGGATAATTCAATTAGATATTCTGATAAAAACCTTGATATACGAATCAATCTTTACAAGAGTGGCGATAAATCGATTCTGGAAATTATCGATAACGGCCCAGGTATTTCTGAAGACAACCTCGATCGAGTATTTGATCGCTTCTACCGTGAATTAAACACCAGCGGGCCCGGCAGTGGCCTGGGGCTTGCAATTGTCAAGCGAATCTGTGAATTACTGAATATTAGAATTCGAATAACCAATAATATACAGTCTAACGGACTTATGGTGAAATTGATTTTTTAAAAACAGCTATACATAAAAGCCTGATAGTTACATGCGAACAACGACGGCGATACAGCCATCATTTGTGGACCAGCTCGCGGCATCGCAAAGATTCGTGACTTAGCAAACACATGATCATGATATTGTGCCGGTTAATAGAGGTTACCGGCAATTTTGGGTTGCGAGGATCTATTTACTCATCATAGCCTACAATATCGGCCAGTTTTGAAGCATCGGCGCGAAAGCTTGCTATTTTTGCCAGTGAAAGATCGTCAGGCCTGAATTCACCCCATGATCTTACTAGTTCGGATTTTTCGACATTCGGATTGACCGGGTATTCGTAATTGACTTCGGCATATATCCGTTGTGCTTCATCAGACGATAAAAATTCCATAAACTTTATCGCATTGTCCTTATTAGGTGCAGATTTAGTCAAGGCAATGCCACTGATATTCATGTGCGTGCCGCGATCATCCTGATTAGGAAAAATAATCCTCACCGCGTTTGCCCAGGCCTGCTGTTCACCATTTTCATCATTAAGCATCTGGCCCATGTAATAACTGTTGATCACGGCAATATCACATTCGCCCTCTTTAATCGACTTGACCTGCGCACGGTCATTTCCCTGGGGCTTGCGTGCAAGATTATTTTTAACACCGCTCAGCCACTCTTTTGCGGCCTGTTCGCCAGCGTGCGCGATAATGGACGCGGTCAGGGCAACCATGTAGGCATGCTTACCGGAGCGTGTGCATATTCTGCCGCTGAATTTTTCATCTGCAAGATCTTCATAGGTTGTCAGTTGTGCTGGGTCAACCCGTTCTGTTGATGCAACAATCATGCGTGCCCGACTCGTCAGCCCAAACCAGTGACCGTCGGGGTCACGGTATTGCGCCGGTATATTCTGATTGAGGATGTCGCTGTTAACAGGCTGTGTAACGCCTGAATTAACCGCATCAGTCAGGCGGCCGATGTCGACAGTAAGAATAATATCAGCAGGACTGTTTTCACCTTCCTGCACCAGACGTTCAATTAATCCTGTTTTCAGGTAAATACTGTTGAGTTTAATACCTGTCTGCGCTGTAAACGCCTCATATAAAGGCGCCATTAAAAATTCCTGCCGATATGAATAGACGTTGACTTCATCAGCAACAGCCGGGAATGAAAGCAGGCTAATTAAAAGCGCGTTAATTGATACCAATAATTTTTTCATGTTTTTTAACCGGAATATTGTGTTGGCGATTACTTTAACCCTGCGTATAAAATATTGTCAATACAAATGCGAATGAGATTGATTATTATTTACATTAATTTACTGAGATAACGAAAATGACCCTATTTGCATATCGAATAGTTTATCCAATTAACTAACCGCATGGCCCCGTAAATATACTGCTAAAGCATGATCCGCGCCAATACAATAGTGTCAGCTCAACCGGTGATGTTGATGTATTGGCACTGGATACGGATGCAGTCACTTAAGTTAGATACAGGGATAGCCCCGCCAGTATGTGGAATAACACTTAACTCATGATTGCAGCAGCGTCCACTGAGACTCAATCCTGAGCTCCCAAATAAGCGATGTATCAGTATCGTGGATAGACGCTTACCTGAAATAATCCGGCATACCGCATGCCGGTAATGTAATTCATACTTTCACAAAGCAAAGCGTATGAAAAGAGATGCGGATAGCACAGGATAAACCTACGCTATCCAAATGAGGCATCAGCTCTTAGCTTGCTTTATCTTTGAGCGCCTTTAGCGGAACAATTTTTAATTTCGAACTGGCTGGCTTTGAGGGAATATCCATTGTTTCACCTGGTTTGAACGGATTAGGCACATTTTTGCGCGCTTTGCGTGCCGGTGTTCTTACCTTGCGAACTTTCAACAGGCCCGGGAGTGTGAATGTGCCGACAGCACCTCTCTTAACGTGACGTTCGATTAAAAGGGAAAGGTCATCCAGGACCGCACTCACATCTTTTTTTGTTAGCTGGGTGGACTCTGAGATTTCGGCAATAATTTGTGATTTTGTTAATGCTTTTTTAAGGGCGCTAGTTTTCACGTTGGATTAACTCCTGTTCATGATTTTAAAAGTGCGTGAATGATATGCAAGCTTGGCCTATGTTTCAAGATAAATAATTAAAAAAACACTGCTATTTACAGTGTGGGACTGTAAAAAACAAATTTTGACAATAAATTTACAGCAGTTATAAATTTAGTTTGGAGATAAATTCATCAGACCTTGACGGTTAATCAATATCAAACTTAACCAGTGCACCCGATAAATTACTTTTGTGCTTGCACTCGGAATTTTAAGAAAAAATCTCTTTTAAACAAATCTGTTTTAATTATCTCCCAGATTGAAATGGAAATATGGCAAAATAAGCGCGGGTAAATCAAACAATAAATTTCATATACTTAGGCTCGTCCGCATTAATGCCAATTAGATTAAAGTTATTTTTCAAACGGGTAATCCTTCCGTTGATTGGTAGCTTTATTTTTCTCTCTCTCGCTTACTGGCTCTATAAAATCGCACCCTCCAAAGAAATCAGTATCGTATTGGCAATTTTAGTATTGATTATTTACCTGTTTCTATTCGAAGTGTTGCCTGTTGATCTGACTGCGATAACGATAATGGTTATTCTGGGACTGATATCCTGGCAATTTGCTTTTTTTGGAATGTCCAGCGAATTACTGAATATTAACCATTTGTTCGATGGCTTTGCCAGTAATGCGGTGATGTCTATTATAGCCGTCATGATTATCGGTGCCAGTCTTGATAAAACCGGGATGATGACCAGCGTGGCCAACATTATCACTAAAATTGGAGGCTCGACTGAAAAACGAATTTCACCGATTATTTCATTTGCCGTCGCCATAATTTCCAGTTTTATGCAAAATGTTGGCGCTGCGGCTTTATTTCTGCCAGTGACCAGCCGTATTGCTAACCGTACTGAAATACCCCTGTCGAGACTGCTGATGCCCATGGGATTTTGCGCCATTTGCGGTGGCACAGTCACCATGGTTGGATCGAGCCCATTAATATTGCTGAATGATTTAATCATCACAAGCAACAAATCACTGCCGGCCGACCAGCAAATTGAACCATTTTCGCTTTTCTCCGTTACTCCGATTGGCCTGGCCATTGTTGCGGCGGCGATTGCCTATTTTCTGATAGTAGGTAAATTCGTGCTTCCCAGCACGACCGGCAAGCGGGTCTCAAGTCGCGGCACGCTGGATTATATCCGCAAGATTTATGGCGTTAATTTCAGCCTCAATGAAGTTGCAGTTCCTGCAGAATCACCCTTGGTGGGCATGAACATTCAGCAGGCAGAAAAGGAATTCGCAATTAGAATCATTGCCCTGCATGACGGCACGCGCATGCACATTGCGCCGGGTGCATTATCACGAAAAACTGAAATTCTGCCCAATAACATGCTGGCCATCATGGCCTCAGATTATGCACTCAACAAATTCGTTGAGGTCAATGAACTGGACCTCAGGCCGGCAATGCAAACATTTGCCGAAGCGTTAACCCCGACGCGCTCGGGCATGTCCGAGATTGTGCTGCCGCCAAGTTCAGATTTAATTGGCAAAACACCGCGTGAACTCAGCTTGCGCTCAACATACGGTCTGACCCTGCTGGTGATATACCGTGACGGCGAAAACCTTACCGACATATCAGATGAGCCGTTTCATTCCGGCGACACCATGATTGCACACTCACCCTGGGATGTACTGCAGGCCCTGGAGGACGACCGGGATTTCGTCATACTGACAGATGATTATCCTCGCAGGGAGGATTCACGTCCCAAAAAACTGATACATGCGCTGGTATTCTTTGCGCTGGCCCTGTTTTTGGTTATATTTACCGACTTAAGATTGTCAGTGGCCTTACTAACCGGTGCGGTCGGAATGATATTATCAGGCGTTATCAGTATCGATGAAGCCTATGACGCGGTCAGCTGGAAAACCGTGTTCCTGCTCGCCAGCCTGATACCGCTGGGTATGGCGGTCGAAAATTCCGGTACGGCAGACTGGATTGCCGATCGCACGCTAAACTTGATTGGTGATGTTCCGGATACGGTGTTACTGGCCGTGATTGCGATACTATCAACATTTTTTACGCTGGTCATGTCCAACGTAGGCGCTACAGTTCTACTGGTTCCCCTGGCCATAAACATTGCCATGAAAGTGGGCGCAAATCCCGCTGTATTCGCAATCACTGTTGCGCTGGCAACATCGAATTCATTCATCATACCCACCCACCAGGTCAACGCCCTGATCATGGGGCCCGGTGGCTATAAAGTCGCTGACTATCTTAAAGCGGGGGGCATCATGACCGTATTATTTTTAGTTGTCATGCTGTTTATGGTTAACCTGATTTTCTGATTTTCAGACCAGATACATCATACCAAATTTGAGTGAGTATAGATT
>JAHEKD010000213.1 GCA_024638545.1 Gammaproteobacteria bacterium | reverse complement strand
CGGTTTTTTTCGGATTGGCAGAGGGCCTGTTTCAGTCTTTTGTCTTCTTCAAGAAATCGCCCTCTGGGCGCAGTACCTTTCATGGGCCGTGAAACGATTGTATCGCCATCTATATCGAAGAATAGTTCAGGCGAGGCACAGCAAACTGCAAAGCGTCCGGTATCCAGAAAAGCGCCATATCTGGCATTCGAAGCAAAACCTAAAAATGCATCCTCCGCTGAAATATCCAGATCAGCAAATTGACGAATCGTATAGTTGACCTGGTATGTGTTGCCGTCTCTTATTTCATCTTTAATTTGTTCAATCTTTGCCGCGTACTTATCTAAATCAGTATTTAGCGACCAAACGGTTTGCTGAAAAACATTCACATGCTCAGCGCTGAGCATCGATTCAAATGAGACACATTCAACACACTCAAACAAACCAAACCACAATGCCGGAAATGCTGTTGGCGGGTGCGTGATCAGCGCTGAATCAAATGCGCCGGCAGCCTCATAACTGAGCCAGCCGGCAGCCCATAAATTATCCTTTTGAACGCGTTCTTCAATCTCCTGCAGTGCCGGCAGAAGATCATCCGGATCATCAACCGCAAATATGCCCCGCGGTTCGCTGAACGATAGCCAGCGTGAATGCGTCGCGTCATGAATCAGGACTTTGTGATCTGCTCGCAAAATTCAGAACATCGTGAGAACGTGCACGGCTAAGTGATACTTGCCTTTAAGCACAGCGCGTTAGGTGCATACAGGAGCATCCGGCGAGTCCGGTGCTGCAGAATTTTCTTGCCGTAATTTTCAACACTTAAGTTTAGATCAGCTTTTTCTTGAAGACCTGCATTTCGTGGTTCACGGAATATTCGATAAGTGCCCGAAACAGTGATTCAACTATTTCCTCACTATAGCCATGTTCCCGGGCTTGTGCGCGGCGTTTGAGAATTATTGCCTCGATGCGCTCGTCGTCACGAATCGTATCGATGGATGTCTTGATGTGGGCTGCACGCTCAATATACTTGATGCGTTTGGCCAATATGTCCAGTAATTGTTCATCAAGTAAATCTATTGCCTCGCGCACATCGCGCATGGATTCACAATTATCTGCATTTTTAAAATTCTGGTCACTCATCACTAGACACAATTAAACTGCATTTTCAGATTGTGTAAGTTTACGCGGATCAAGTAAAGCCTCAAGCTCTTGTTCAGATAAATTTGTCAGTTCCTGCGCTACATCAATAACAGGGCGGTTTTGCCTGTAAGCCTGCTTGGCAATTTCGGCAGCCTTTAAATAACCGATAATCGGATTCAATGCAGTGACTAATATCGGATTGCGGCTCAGGGAGCGCGTCAGGTTTTGCTCATTTACCGTGAAGGTTGCAATCGCCTTATCTGCTAATAACCTGGAAATATTTGCCAATAAATCAATGCTTTGCAAAATATTGTAGGCTATTACCGGCAGCATCACGTTTAGCTGGAAATTACCGGATTGTCCGGCGATGGAAATTGTCAGGTCATTACCCAAAACCTGCGCGCACACCATGCAGCATGACTCCGGTATCACTGGGTTAACTTTACCCGGCATGATTGAAGAACCGGGCTGCAGTGCCTGCAGTTCAATTTCGCCAAGACCGGCAAGCGGCCCTGAATTCATCCACCTGAGGTCATTTGAAATTTTCATCAAGCTGACTGCGATTGTTTTGAGTTGACCGGATAACTCAACAACGGTATCCATTGAGCTCAGGGCCTCAAAAAACGAAGGCGATGACTGGAAGTTTATACCTACGGATTCTGAGAGTTTATTTGCAAACTGCGCAGCAAATTCAGGATGTGTATTGACACCCGTGCCTACCGCCGTGCCGCCCTGTGCAATCAGGTGCAATCTTGGCCTGACCGCTTCAATGCGCTCTATTCCGTTGGATACCTGTTGTGCCCAACCGCCCAGTTCCTGTGACAATCTGACCGGCATTGCATCCATTAAATGGGTTCGGCCTGTCTTGACATGAGAATCGCTGCTCTGTGCTTTGGCCTCAACGGTAGCTTTTAAATGCTCAAGCGCAGGTAACAGCGAGTCCCTGATAGCGACAGCACTCGATAAATGGATCGCGGTGGGTATAGTGTCATTGCTGCTTTGCGCCATATTGACATGATCATTGGCTGATACAGCCCGGCCTGAAAAGTCAGAAGCCAGCCTGGCAATAACTTCGTTGGCATTCATATTTGAACTGGTCCCGGATCCGGTTTGAAAAATATCAATCGGGAACTGATCATCATGTTTATTTTCACTGACCCGATCAGCCGCTTCGATAATGGCCTTGGCGATGGAAATATCAAGCTCGCCCAGCTCCAGGTTTACAGTTGCCGAGGTTTTCTTAATCATTCCCAGTGCCGAAATAAACCTCGCCGGCATGGGTATTCCGCTCACGGGAAAATTATTAACGGCTCGCTGTGTCTGGGCACCATACAAGGCATCTTGCGGTACCTCAAGTTCGCCCATGCTGTCTGTTTCAATCCGAGTTCTCATACGCTTAAACCTTAAGGTTAAAAACAACGCTTAGCATATCAAAAAAGCCGCTCTCAAGCGGCTTTTGTTATTTGTAATTCGCGGTGCCTAGTCACCATCGGCAACACCCTGTGCCCGAATGCGCGCCCGCCTGGCCCGGTAAGTCGGCAAAAAAACCAAAATAAAGGCCAGCACCAGCAAACTGATGGTCATTGGCCGTTGCCAAATAAAACCTATGCCATCATAAAGCTGAACCGAGCGGGCAAAGTTGTTCTCCAGCATGGGCCCCAATATAAAGCCAATCAGCAGCGGCGCCAGCGGGTAATCAGCAAATCTCAGGATGGTGGCAATAATACCCAATGCAACTAGTATCAGTAACTCGGTGGCATTATTCTGGCCGATATAGACCCCCATCAGGGTAAAGAACAGGATAAACGGAATCAGATAATTTCGCGGCACGGTCAGAATTTTGGCGATATACGGTATCAGCGGCAGGTTCAGTATCAATAAAACTATATTACCGATGTACATTGAAATGATAACGCCCCAGAAAATTTCCGGCTGATCAACCATCAGTCGCGGGCCTGGTGTCACGTTCAGCGCAATCAATGCACCTAGTAAAATAGCCGTTGTGCCTGAACCCGGTATACCCAGGGTTAACAGCGGTACGAACGAGCCTGTGCAGGCAGCGTTATTTGCTGATTCAGGTGCGGCCAGGCCTTTTATTGAGCCCTTGCCAAACTGATCCTGATCTTCTTTGGTTGCAATATTGCGTTCAACGGCATATCCCAAAAATGAAGCAATCGTGGCACCGGCGCCCGGTAAAACACCGATTAAAAAACCCTGGACCGACTGGCGACCGATCACCGGCGCTATCTGTTTTGCCTCGTCCTTGGAGATTCTCAGATCCTTAATGGCGCCATCACCAGACCCGCCGGTGTTTGAGCGCTTTGGATCAAGCACCAGGTACAGCGCTTCGGGCAAGGCAAACATGGCCATTGCCAAAGTGATGAAGCCCAGACCGGACTGTAGATCCATAATACCGGCTGTAAAACGCGGCGCATTGAATAAAGCTGCCTCCCCTACCGTGGCCATCATAAGCCCGGCGACGGTCATCATCAATGCCTTGGCGACCTGGCCGGTGCCGGCAAATGCGGCAATGGCTGAAAGACCCACAACCATCATGGCAAAATATTCGGCCGAGTGAAAAAGCAGTGCCACCGACGCCAGCATGGGCGCGAATACCATTAACAGCAACGCACCAATCGTACCCCCTGCAAAGGAGGCAATTGCCGCAACCGTCAGGGCTTTACCCGCTTTACCCGAACGCGCCAGTGGGAAACCGTCAAAGCTGCTGGCAACCGTAGACGCCACGCCGGGGGCATTAATCAGAATCGATGAGGTTGACCCTCCAAAAATAGCGCCGTAATAAACCCCGGCAAGCAAAATCAGGGCAGCCGACGGATCACCCAGATTAATCGCAATCGGAATCATAATTGCAATGATCGACATTGGACCGAGGCCCGGCAACATGCCGATGAAGGTCCCGATCAAACAGCCCCCGACCACCATTAAGATCATCTTAAATGAGAAAACCGTGACCAGTCCCTGCATTAAGCCTTCAAGCATAACCTAGCCTCCCTGTCCTAAAAACCAGGGCAACGGCCTTAGATATATCCCCAACACCTGCTGCACCAGATACCAGACACCCACTGCAGTGATCAACGCAATCGGAATCATTAAGTGCAGTTTACGTTCGCCAAGCAAATAACCGCTGAGCACTAAAAAGCCTACTGTCGACACCAGGAAGCCAATCGGTCTTAAGCAAAAAGCATATAGCACCATCAAGCCAAGCAGGCCCAGTGCCTGAAACAGATGATAATCACCCAGTCTTCGATAATTGATATCATCAGCCCCGGGTTCAAAATCCTTTGAGCTGGGCGTCAGCAAAATGATGAAGGACAAAAGTATGCCCAGTGTGGCTAATACCTTGGGAAATGAACTTGGCCAGATCGGGGATTGTTTCATAAACGGCGGTAGCAGTGCATCCATGACAAAGTAGGATGTGTAGCCATAGATCAAACAAATGAGCAGGAATATTGCAGCAATCCAGCGGTTTAAAGTCATTCGCTATCTCCTTTTCCTTACTTTATTGAGCACATCCATAATGTGCGATCCTTAGAGGTATTTATTTCGAAACAATTGTAGAACCAAAAAAATAAAAAACACGGCTGGACTGTGCAGCCGTGTTTGCAGGTGCTTCGCTTACAGGAAGCCCAGTTTTTTCATCAGGTCGCCGAGAACCTGTTCCTGTTCTTCCAAAAATGCAACAAAGTCATCGCCGGAATTGTGTATATTAACCCAGCCGTTCTGTGCTCTGATTTCTTCCCATTCTGGCGTGTCATACATTTTAGCGAGTACATCCCGGTAGGCATTGAGCTTATCCTCAGGCAGCCCGGGTGCAGCAAAAAAACCGCGCCAGTTGACAAATTCAGTATCGATACCCTGCTCCTTCAGGGTCATCGCGTCGGGCACGGCATCAACACGCTCGGCTGCGGTAATGCCGATAATTTTCGCCTCGCCGGCATCGGCCAGTGCAATTGCTTCGGAAAGACCCGTTGATACAGCGGAAACTTCACCAGAGAGCAGTCCGGCCATCGCCTTGCCGCCTGCATCATAAGCAATATATTTAACTGCCGTTGGATCTTCTCCCGCCGCCTGCAGCGCCATGGCAGCAACCAGATGGTCCATGCCACCGGGAACAGAACCTCCACCAATGGCTATACTCGACGGGTCGGTTCTAAAGGCAGCAACCAGATCATTAAAACTGTTTAAAGGGCTGTCCT
>JAHEKD010000212.1 GCA_024638545.1 Gammaproteobacteria bacterium | reverse complement strand
ACCGCCTGCAATGGTTGCAGCAGAGCCTGTAATTTGCAAATTCACACACTGATCTTCAGGTATTATTCCTGCCGCCGTTAAATCAATCGCAATTTCGCCGAAAGTAGGATTATTTCCATTTGATGCGATATCCCAAAAATCACTTGATACAGACGATGGGTTGATCCAAGCATCATTGGTGAGATTGCGCTCATATTGAGTGATGTTATTGCTTGGACTGCCGGTGCCAGAGACATCAAATTCGAACAGCAAGTCAGTAAACGGAAGAGTCGGATCACCCACAGTCCCTGGGCCGTCGCTTGGTAAAACTCCATCTCCATTTTCGAAAAACAAGATGACACTCATCGAGCCGCCCTGACCTGAACAACGTTCAAAAGCAAGATAAGCGACATGATGAACCTGATCTGACGTCGCCGTTTGTAAACGTACCGTTTCCAGTGCTACCCAAACATCTTCTAAATCACTTTTTTCGGGAACGTTACCAGTCGTTGTCGGCCAGTTCGGGCCATCGTCAACCTTTACGTTGGTACCCGGACTGGAAGGAATGATATCATCGTCCGTATCACCGTTACATCCTGCTTTATCGACATTACGCTTGGAATAATAGACTCCGGTAGTGTCGGCATTTAATCCAGCCGCCCCGTCAGCGGGCGTGGGTCCGTTTACATAAAAACCGGTACCAGGCAGGTTAGACTCCGGCGAATCTTCCCAGTCGCCACTGACACCGCTGGCAGACCCGGTAAACGTTGAGTCGTTACCCAGATTACCGTCGATTTCAAATGACGTTAAGTGTAATCCCGAGGTTAGCGTACTGGAATTTGGTAATGCAGCATAAGAAGTATTGACATATAAAACCACTAATGGAACAAAAAATATATATTTAAACGCAACTGTTGCCCAACACTCGAATTTTTTTCCGTGAATAGCATGCATATGTTTCAAAGATAAACCGTCTGATGTTTTTTGCATTTTCTTCAACCCTATATCAATATATGAATTATGAAATTTTATTAAAAACTAATTCATTAATTACGCCTTACAGTATGGTGCGCTTAAACGCTTATCGATAAAGCCATGAGGAAATATGTGAAATCCAGAGATTTGTAGTATTTGATCATAGTTTTACCTCTTGATCATTAATTGCCTATCAATAATGACTTATATTACATATTTTTAATTATAGCGTTAAATGCTACGAGTTTTGTTAACAAAAGTAAATTTTTGACTTTGATTTTCAACAAGACATGTTCACGAGAAAATGAGTTGAAAAAATCCACGAGAATGGTTCTCCAAAAGCAACGGTCAGTGCAATCGTTGATAGCAAGGATAAGGTAGTGACAAGACGAATATTGCTAATTTAGAAACAGCACGCGAGCGTTGTTGGTGATGAGCGTGATCGAAGCCACGACCGATGGCAGTTGCCATGATTTAGACCCCGCTGATGCCAACATCTTGATGCTTGATAAAGATGAATTAGATCCCGATCCGCGGTTTGACCCTTGCTACAGTGATTGCCGGCTGTTAACAGCCGGCCTGATAAAAAAAGTCTGGCATTAAACCACGCTTTTTTCCTCCAACTTCCATAATCAATTAAAATTTCAGTCTCTCCGCCCTTTGTTAACCTGCCTTCGATTAGAATTGCGTAATCGTTGAATCCTGAAAACCGAGCTTCGTTCAGCAGCGGGTTACCTTTAATCTCAAACGAGATGACCGTACTCAATATTCTGAGACGGTCAAAACTTTAATATTAATAATTATCTATGCGGGTTTGTCCAGAAGATCACGCAATGCCTGAAATAAATCCGTTTCCGTCAGCATGCCAGCAAGCTGTTTATTATCGTCAAGCACCGGCAGGCAGCCTATTTTATGCTCAATCATCTGTCCGGCTGCATTAGACAACGTGTCACTGGCCTGTGCAGTCAAAACATGCCTGAGCATGACATCGGCGATTTCAACCGGCGCTTCCTTGAAACAGTTTGCAGCCATTTTCAGGTCGCGCAGTGCGATAATACCAACCACTTCGTCAGCACTGCCTACAACCGGCAGGTGGTGGATACCGTGTTCGTTCATGACTGCAAAGGCAGATTTATAGTCAGCGTTTTCGCGAATGGTCACCGGTGAGGGACTCATGTAATCTTTTATTAACATATTTCAAAACCTAGATAGTTAGTTAAATGAACTCTTCAGGATTTTGTTCAAATCCATCCTTAGAGCAACCTCCTCCTCTTGCACAGTTTAACAATAGTGCATTGTCGATGCTGATTCATTGACTTATGTTAAAAATTCAGCTGATTGATAAACAATATCAGATACCGGTGCCCGTGTTCGCTCAAGTAAAAACCGGCAGGTTACTGAAACCGATCCAGTTAACCGATCTGATATCATCAAGGCAGATATTTGCCGTGAAGTTTTAATGCAGGGCTGACACTCTTTAACCTAAAAGCAGAAGTTTATACAGTGACCTCACTCCAGCAGCAATTTCATTATAGCAGGAGCAATAATTGACAGGAATTGATTATGATAAACTAGCTTTAGTAAACGAATTTTGTCTAAAGATCAGGACATGACAGAGGCTGCGGTCAGCGAAGCGACTCATGCAAGTGTGGATAGTGCGTTATCCAGAAGCAGCTGGTGGCCGTACGTAGGCACCCTGCTATCGCTGGTTGTCTGTTACGCAAAGACAATTGTGGTCTTGATGTTACCCCTGATCGGCCAGACCTGGGAGTTCAATCCTCACCTGCAGGCGGTACTGATGTGGGGATTCGGTCTGTTGACAGTCATCGCACTCTATTTTGCAAGGGAAAAACACGGTGACTGGCGGCCGTTCTATACAGGCGTGGCCGGTCTGGTTATCATGATCGCGACCCTCTATACTTATTACAATATCACCATACTGTTTCTTGGCTATTTACTGCTGCTTGCCGGCGCTTTTGCGAATCAAAGTTCGATATTTCGGAAGCTCAGAGCACAAATCGAATTGCAGGCTGCAGAGCTGGCTGACTGGAACCAGACGCTGGAAAAGCGCGTGCAGGCGCAGGTCACTGAAATCGAGAAAGTCGGGCAGTTGAAAAGGTTTCTTTCCCCCGAGGTTGTCGAACTGATCGTTACGGAAAAGAACAAGTCGCTGCTGAAAAGCCACCGCCGCTACGTTGCGGCACTATTTTGCGACCTGCGTGGTTTCACGACTTTTTCTGAACGCACCGAACCCGAGGAGGTCATCGATGTTCTGCAGCAGTATCATAAGACGCTCGGGCAGCTGGTCGTCGACTACGGCGGCACCATCGATCATCGGGCAGGAGACGGTTTAATGGTGTTCTTCAATGATCCGTTGCCCTGCGATGCGCCGTCACTGCGTGCGACAGAGCTGGCCTTTAACATGCTTGATGCGGTGCAGGGGCTTGCGTGTGAGTGGCGGAAGTTTGACTATCAGCTGGGATTTGGCATCGGAATCGCATCTGGTTATGCCACACTGGGTGTCGTCGGCGACAGGCGTCGCAGCGACTATACAGCGATTGGTAACAGCATCAATTTTGCATCAAGGCTTTGTGATCATGCAAAGGATGGCGAAATTCTGCTTAATCATCGTGCCTATCTGGATGTGGAGGATGCCGTAGAAGCCGAAGAGATCGATGGCCTGCAATTAAGAGGCGTGAGCCGGCTGCAGAAAGCTTACAGAATCTCGCCTAAACGATAAACGGTTATTCGTTAAACATGCGCCTGCGGGCTATAAGCTGGCCAACTTAAGTAGAGCGAGTCAGCTTGTAAATATCACCTTACATTTGACTTAGCTTAATCTGTTGAAGCTGAACCTCTGGGAACCGTATGCAAATATAGGTTATATGCCGTCTTGATATGGCTATGATTGACTCCAACCAGGTATTCTGTTTATGTAAACTCATCATCGTTTTTACTCATTTTCGACGATTAATCAATTGTTTAGGCACATCGTCTATCCAGCCTTCCAGACACCGGCCAAGGTGAATACAGCCTGGAAAGACACCGTTGTTGCAACCTTCAGTCTGTAAAAAAAGGCTATCTCAGACTTTATAGATCCCCTGAGATATGCAATACTGAAGCGCCCAGCGAGTTAATCTCGCGAACACAGAGTTTCATGAAAAACAGAGGAGTAAATTGAACATGAAGGAAAAGCTAAAATTCAAACCGGGAGGTCTTACCGCGATTGCGCTGGCCGCCTCCCTCGTCACCGTGAGTTTAGCCCACGACAGCCCCAATGACGGCCATATTCCCAAGGACGTTAATTACGGATTCGAGGTCATTGGCCGCGATACGCTGGCCGGGGTCGTCGACGGTCTTTACACGGATGTATGGTCGCATAACGGCTATGCCTACATCGGCACCTTCCAGGAACCTGACTGCACCGACGCCGGCGTTTTCATCGTCGACATGGCAGCGGCTGTTGCCAACTATCCTGCCACCAAGGGTGCAACCGTAGCCGATATCAAGTCGGCGCCGAATACCCGTATCAACGATGTCAAGGTCCACACTGTTGGCGATGTCGATGTGCTGATCACCACCCAGGAACCCTGCGGGAAACAGATTCCGGGTGGCGCAATATCCGACGCCAACCGCAACCCCAACGGCCAGGGGCCAAACGGTCAGGTTGGCCAGGGCGGCATCAGCCTCTACGACGTAACCGACCCGGCCAAGCCGAAGGCGCTGAAGAAGAATTTCCTCGAGTTTGAGGGCGTGCACAATACTTTTCCATGGGACTTCGAAGGCAAGAGCTACCTGATCGGCACCGCTGACACCTTTGACTTCTTCGACACATTCTTTGTCGACATCAGCAAGCCGCAGTCGCCGAAATTGCTCAGCATCACCGGTGCACTCGACTGGATACCGCAGGGTGTCAATCTCGACCAGCTTGAGACCGGTTCGTCGGCCGGTATCTTTAACCACGACGTCTGGGTGAATATCATTGACGGCGTACCCACCGCGGTGGTGTCGTACTGGGATCTGGGTTTTGTCACACTCGACGTCACAGACCCGGCCAACCCGGTGTTTCTAGACGACTCGACCTACCCGGATCCGGAACCGATTGTTGGCCAGCCCTACGAGGGCAACGCCCATGCGGCGGTCTTTGGTGGCAACGGCGACTACATCTTCGGCGGCGACGAAGATTTCTCGCCATCGAATTTTGCCATCAGTTATGACGGGGTTGAATATGCGGCCGGCATTGCCCTTTTCGGCGACGATCCGAATAACCTGGCCGGCAATGTCGAGTATGTCGGCGGTGACGGCTGCGCCAGCGTTACGGCCCCGACGGTGGCCGAACCGCAGGTGGCGCTCATCGACCGTGGCGCCTGCTTCTTCTCCGACAAGGGCGCA
>JAHEKD010000211.1 GCA_024638545.1 Gammaproteobacteria bacterium | reverse complement strand
TCGCCTCAGGAGAAGCCAACGTGGTTGTCAGAACACATGCACTATTCCAGGCTGAGGTGTGTTACAAAAACCTGGGATTGGTGGTTGTCGATGAGCAACATCGGTTCGGCGTCAATCAACGGCTGGCACTGATCGAAAAAGGTCTTTCCGCCGGCGTTGTTCCACACCAGCTGGCCTTGAGTGCAACACCCATACCCCGCACCATGGCGATGATTTTTTATGCAGATATGGATGTCTCCAGCATTGATGAACTGCCACCGGGTCGCAAGCCTGTCGAAACGGTTTTGATATCTGATGAGCGCCGTGATGATCTTATTGAGCGAGTGTTAAATGCATGTAAAGGTGGGCGACAGACCTACTGGGTCTGTCCATTGATTGATGAATCAGATGTAATTGAAGCCCAGGCTGCAACAGAGATTGCTGCTGAGTTATGTGCGGCGCTGCCTGAGCTTGCGATTGGCTTAATTCATGGGAAGATGAACAGCCAGGAAAAAAACAGGGTGATGAGAGAATTTCGAGATCACGAAATCGATGTGCTGGTTGCAACAACAGTTATTGAAGTGGGTGTTGATGTACCGAATGCGAGCTTGATGATAATCGAAAATCCGGAACGCCTGGGCCTGTCTCAGTTGCACCAATTACGAGGTCGCGTGGGGCGCGGTGAAATTCATTCATGCTGCGTGTTGATGTATCATTCCCCCTTGAGCGAGATGGCAAGAAAGCGACTGTCGGTCATGCGTGAAACCAGTGACGGCTTTAAAATATCGAAATTTGATCTGGAGCTGAGAGGGCCCGGAGAGTTATTCGGGACCCGGCAAACTGGTGTCCAACAATTAAAAATCGCAAATCTGGTTCGCGATAAAGACTTAATTCCGCTGGTTGAGGCCACGGGGCAATTATTTAATGAGGCGCACAGGCAGGTTGATGGATTAATTCATCGATGGGTTAAACATTCCGAACGTTACGCCGATGTTTGAGAAACTTGTTGATTATTGCCAGCTGATCCGTCTCGACAAGCCGATTGGAACACTGCTGTTGTTGTGGCCAACTTTATGGGGTCTGTGGATTGCCGGGGAGGGGCAACCTTCGGCCAAAAATGTGCTCATCTTTGTCGCCGGTGTGTTCATCATGCGCAGTGCAGGCTGTATTATCAATGATATAGCCGACAGAGATATTGATAAACACGTTGCCAGAACCCAACGGCGACCTCTGACGAGTGGACGTATTGGCACCAGAGAAGCGGTTGGTTTATTTATAACTTTTTGCAGTATTGCACTATTGCTTGTGCTAAATCTTAACTTAAAAGCCATTTTACTTTCGTTGGTAGGTGCTTTACTGGCTGCTTGTTATCCATTTATGAAGCGAATTACTCATTTGCCACAGGTGTTTCTGGGAGTGGCATTTGCCTGGGGTATTCCCATGGCATTTGCAGCACAGACAAATTCGTTGCCGCTGATATGCTGGTGGCTGATGCTTGCTAATATTTTCTGGGTTATTGCTTATGACACCATGTATGCGATGGCTGATAAACAGGATGATCTGAAGATTGGTGTTAAATCAACGGCTATTTTGTTTGGTAATAATGACCGAACGATGATTCTGATGTGTCAAATCATGGTCATTGGTTTACTTGTATATATCGGCTGGTCACTGAAATTAAATTATTATTATTATATGTTATTGGCCTTAAGTGGCGTGTTTGCACTATTCCAGGTCTCACTTTATTTCACTCGTGAACCGCAAAATTGTTTTCGTGCATTTCTTAATAACGCCTGGTTTGGTGGCTTTGTATTTTTCGGATTTGTCCTGGCCTATCTACCGGTTTAAAGTTTGATCTGTTATATAATTTTAGCTTTGCACATACAGTGTAAAAACCGTTGAGATAAAGATAACAACGATATATAGAGGACAGGTCAATAAATAATTTGTTCATTACCCCTAGGCAATACGGAAAAGACGACCTAACGCCGTTCCTGGCTTTCGTTTTACTGTCAGCTTTTGCAGTCGCTTTGTTAATCACGGGTTACCTGACGATTAATTACGATCCAGCATTCGGAGTTGCAACAATGAGTCGTGCGCTGTACGTAGACGAAGGTTTCTACTCAGATGCCGCACAAAATTTTATTAAATTTGGCTCCTGGGGGCTTGCCTTTGATTCGAGGCACTGGCCCGGTGCACCTTCATTGACGGTAATACAGGCACTGCTGTTTTCCCTGTTTGGAGTAAGTTTAACGGTAGCAAGAATGATTTCAGTTGTGTGCGCAATTATCAGCCTGCTGTGTATATATGCGATCGCCCGCACAAAACTTTCCGTTAAAATAACACTAATCCTGGTGGCTGTTGCCGCACTCACATTTAGTTACACAGCACATTCCAGGGTAGCTATTGCAGACCCGCTAGCCACCTGCTGCTCATTATTAGCCATTGCAATGTATGTGAGGCTCAGAAACCGCTGCTGGGCGATTCCGCTGAGCCTGTTGTTTGCCTTTATGGCAGTCTGTTCGAAAATGTACTTTTTATTTGCTTTGGTCACAATCCTTATAGTCTGGCTGATGGAAATAATTATATTGCCAATTATTGATAAACAAAAAATAAACAGGAGGCATGTATTTCTTATATTTGCAAGTTTACTCTGTATTGTGCTGGCTTATGCTGCCCTGCGAATCAGGTTTGATGATGCATTCACACAATTTTTACAAATTAACAAAAATAAAACGCCATCGCTGAACCCGCTGGTTTTGATCAGGCAATTTATTGTTTCGATCCAGCACCTGCCGTATAACAGCAAGACTCATATAAGCCTGATTTGCATCGGCGTTTTACTTGCCTACTGGATTCTCAATAGTTTTGGCGCCAGGAGCTTTTCTGAATTTAGGCAGAATCTGAGTAAATGGGGCAGGGCGGGCTGGGCATTGAGTATTTACCTGTTACTTGGTTTGTGCACAACGGCCGCGCTTAATCTGCCGGATAAGGCCCATTATCACTATTTTTCCATACTACCGGTAATATGCCTGAGTGTTTTCGCGATTGCTGCGGCTGTACCTCAGCTTGTAAGAAGAAAATATATCCTGTTATTACTTGTTGCCCATTTACTCTTTCAATCACAATATTATTATCAGTGGTTAAACAGGCCGGACAGATTGCTTGTGCATAATGCGAATGTTGATATGATTAACCGGATTGAACAAAACAGTCAGTCAGATGTCATACCGGTTATAGGGCAATATTCTGCGCAACTGGCACTGTATAGCGATCGAATGGTCTCTCTGGAAGTAAAATGGATATCCCGGGAGGGTCTGTGTCAGCGACTCGAGTACTGGCGTCCGGCGTTTTTTGTAAATTTTGTATTTCCGCAGCGTATCATCTCTGAAGGAGATCGTCTGGCTAAATGTACAATTCTGGCGGATTTTATCGAGCTCGCAAAGTATAACGTGAATGAAATTTGGAATGATAAGGTGATACTTTATCAACTTGTTTACGCACAGTGACTCAGCCAGTACAAAGTCCGAAGAGATAGTCCAAATGGAAAAGACCTGTGAATTAATGCCTACTCCAATCGTTGTTGACCTTGATGATACGCTGGCCAAAACGGATTTCTTTTTTGAGTCTTTATTAATCTTTATCAAGCAAAACCCTTTAAATTTATTTCGTGCTCTGGTTTGGCTGTTACGTAATGACCGAGCCTACATGAAAACCAGGATTGCACAGGCAGTTGATATTGAAATTGCCAAAATCCCGTTTAATAAACCGCTGGTAAACTGGCTTAAAAATAAGCAGCAGATGGGTCATCAGATTATCCTGGCGACAGCTACACCTCGTAAATACGCTGATGGCGTTGCCAATCAGCTTGGTTTCTTCAATCAGGTGCTGGCGACAGATGAAGATTTCAATCTTAAAGGTGCCAATAAAGAAAAAAAACTTATTGAACTTTACGGATCAAGAGGGTTCTCCTATGTCGGAGACAGCAGAGCAGATCTATTAGTCTGGCGATCAGCTGAGTCAGCCGTCTTTGTTGGCGATTCCCGGCAATTGCGGGAGGATCTGAAAAAAGTTACCCGGCTGGAGCATGAATTTCCACGTGCTTGTGCAAAACACGTCTGGTTTCGGGCAATTCGAATTCATCAGTGGGTGAAAAATCTCCTGCTGTTTGTGCCGCTGTTAACCTCTCATAATTTGACTGATACAGGTAAACTAGGCCTGGTCACCACTGCGTTTTTTGCATTTTCACTTTGCGCGTCATCAGTTTACATATTAAATGATTTGTTCGATCTTGGTGACGACAGAAAACACAGAAGCAAACATCGGCGGGTGTTTGCCTGCGGTGACATGAGCATTGTGAGAGGTGGTGCTCTATTTTCAATGTGCCTCTTTTTGTCACTGTGTCTGAGCTTTATTGTCAGTTTTGAATTCCTGCTGGTGATTTGCTGCTATTTTTTTACAACGCTTCTTTATTCATTGTATTTAAAATCCCGAATCATGGTTGATATTATTATTCTGGCAGCGCTGTTTACGCTCCGAATAATTGCAGGAGCAGTCTCAATCGAGGTTGAGTTATCTTTTTGGTTGCTGGCATTTTCGATGTTTATATTTTTAAGTCTGGCTATCATGAAGCGTTATATAGAACTGCTCGCGATAAGGAACACGGGTGCCGGTGGTCATAAAAAAGCTCGTGGATATTACGTCAGTGATATCGAAATTTTGTCAAGCCTCGGGGTGACCAGCGGTTGTCTTGCCGTGCTGATTATGGCTTTTTATGTAAATAGTCCGGATGTAATCAAGCTATATAGTCAGCCGGAATTCTTATGGCTGGTGTGTCCGCTTTTGTTATTCTGGATATGTCGAACCTGGCTAAAAGCCTGTCGTGGCAGTGTCGACGATGATCCGGTCACTTTTGTTATAAAGGACTCGGTAAGCTGGTTTTGTACAGTTATCGTTCTGCTGATCTTTTGGCTTGCTATATAAATCATCGAAAATGTCGTCTGCGCACAATTTTGTCGAATCTCGTTCTTCATTGTGACTAATCGATCAAAAGCAAAATCCTCCTGGGTATCTGAGCTAAGTTGGCCGGATATCGAACGTCGAATTGAATTGGGTGCGAATGCATTATTACCCGTTGGCGCATCAGCAAAGGAACATGGTCTGCATATGCCAATGAATACAGATTACCTGCAGGCGAAATGGCTTGCCGAGCGGTTGGCCATGCATAGAAATTTACTAATTTGGCCGGTCGTGAGTTACGGGTACTATCCTGCATTCGTCGATTTTCCCGGCAGCGTAACGCTCTCGGAACAAACTTTTTCATTGATGATAAAAGAGATAATAACAAGTGTCCTTGGCGCTGCCATTCCCAGATTGGCAT
>JAHEKD010000210.1 GCA_024638545.1 Gammaproteobacteria bacterium | reverse complement strand
CTATCATGGCAGCATCAGCGGCTTATCGAACGGGTTGTGGTCGCGTCATGGCAGTCAGCCATGCCGATCATGGTTCTACTCTGGCACTGGCCTGCCCTGAGATACTTACCTCAAGCTGCAGTTCAAAGATGGATATGACGGACAGATTGAACGACTTTAATGCAATCGCGATCGGCCCGGGCCTGGGGCAGTCTGACTGGGCAAAACGTTTGTTCAACCAAACCATGCAGTCCAGTTCACCTCTGGTGATTGATGCTGATGGACTGAATCTGCTTAGCAAAAATAAAGATAAGCGGAATCACTGGGTATTGACACCACACCCCGGGGAAGCTGCGCGGTTACTGAGTTGCTCGACGACCGATATCCAGCAGGACAGGTATTCAGCCGCGCAGGAAATTATAAGCCAATATGGCGGCGTTTGCGTTCTAAAAGGGTCCGGCACCGTGGTTGCTTCTCAAGACCACCTCAGTCATGTTTGTCGAGCGGGCAATGCCGGACAGGCTACGGCGGGTATGGGTGACGTCCTGACAGGCTGTATTGCGGGTTTTATCGCACAGGGATACAGCCTGTTCGATGCGGCATGTCTTGGGACCTGGTGTCATGCCGCAGCGGCTGATAGCATTGCTGCGTCAACTGGAAAAATTGGCATGATGGCCACAGACTTATTGCGGCCGATACAAAAACTGCATAATGAGTTAATTGATGCCACACCTTCCTGAGACTGCCAGCGCACTGCGACAAACCGGTAAACTCGATATGATCGTTAAAGTTTATTTTGACCTGCAGCCATATCTGTAAAGAATTGAGTGATGCCAAAACTCGTTGAGGTTGCGAACGAAGAAGAAATGATTGATGTGGGTCAGTCATTCAGCTATAGTTTAAAAGCGGGTGATACAGTGCTCCTAACTGGTAATTTGGGAGTTGGGAAGACTACATTTGTACGCGGAATATTAAAGGGTCTGAATTACACCGATGTAGTCGTCAGCCCGACGTTTTCCCTGGTTGAATCTTACCGTTTGGATTCGTTTAGTATTCATCATTTTGACTTATACCGGCTTGAAGATGAGCAGGAACTTGAGTTGATTGGCTTTAGAGACTACTTTACAAACGACAGCGTGATTATTATTGAATGGCCGCAAAAAATTTCGGCGATGGATCTGCCGGCGATTTACGACGTTCGCATCAAGCAGGCTGGCGGTGTGCGACAGGTTACGATTGCGTAAATCGCCATTAATTATGAAGCGAATAAAAATTATAATTTCAATTTGTTTACTACTCTCTGGCCACCTGTTCGCTGTCAGCAGTCAGGCGGCCGATATCAAGGCCATGCGCTCCTGGCATTCTCCTGAAGGCTCAAGGCTGGTTTTTGACGTGGACAAGCCTGTCGCTTACAAGGTTTTTACTTTGGCAAATCCTGCGCGTGTTGTTGTTGATATCAAAAATTCAAGGTTTCTGGCAAAAATACCGTCGCCAAAGTCGGAATTCAGCGTGATTCGCTACATACGAACAGGCCAGTATGACAAATCGACCTACAGAGTGGTTATCGAGATTAACGAAAGTGTAAAGGCCAATGCATTTCAACTTGCGCCGAATTCAAAATACGGGCAGCGCCTGGTGGTTGACCTCAATCGGCTTAAGCCTAAATCCAACGTTCAGACTGCAGCCAAACAGGAACAGCGTGCTAAGCTGTCTTCGGCACCTAAGAAAACGCTCGCCATCCCCTACAAGCGAAAACTTATTGTGGCCGTCGATGCCGGTCATGGTGGCGAAGATCCGGGCGCACTTGGTAAAAACGGCACACGCGAGAAAGACGTGGTTTTGGCAATCGCAAAAAAAGTCGCGTCAAGGATTAACAGGCATCCACAAATGCAGGCCGTGATGATTAGAAAGGGTGATTACTACGTAGGTCTTGGAAAACGCACTCGATTGGCAAGAGACTACGGTGCGGACCTGTTTATTTCCATACACGCCGATGCAGTAAAAAGACGCAGCGTCAAAGGCTCTTCAGTTTATGCCTTATCGGACAAGCGTGCGACAAGTGAAATTGCCAAGTGGCTGGCGGCTAAAGAGAACGCCTCTGATTTAGCTGGCGGCGTGAGTATTGCCGATAAGGATGATGATGTGGCGGGTGTAATCATGGACTTAATGATGGACAATACCAAACATGAAAGCATCCTTTTTGCCAAGGATATACTGCATGAAATGATGCAGGTTGGCCCGGTACTGCATACTAGTATAGAGCGAGCAAGTTTTGCGGTTTTAAAATCGCCGGATATACCTTCTGTACTGATTGAAACGGCGTTTATTTCCAATCCACAGGAAGAAAAAAATCTAAAAAGCAAGAAATTCCAGAATCGTATTGCAGATGCTATTTACAGCGGGATAAATCGTTATGCACAGAGGACGGCTTTTAAAACCCTTGCGAATAACTGATTCGTATGGTCAGCACAATAAAGCGCGTTAAGGCACTTGACGATCATCTGATCAATAAAATAGCGGCTGGGGAGGTGATAGAGCGGCCGGCCTCAATCGTAAAGGAACTGCTCGAAAACAGCCTTGATGCAGGTGCTGACGGTATCACTATCGACATTGAAAAAGGCGGGATCAAGCGTATAACTGTCACTGACAACGGTAGCGGTATAGTCAAGGAGGACATATCACTGGCGCTGTCACGGCACGCCACCAGTAAACTGACTCGCGAAGAAGATCTATACGCA
This sequence comes from Gammaproteobacteria bacterium, assembly GCA_024638545.1. GTDB lineage: Bacteria > Pseudomonadota > Gammaproteobacteria > Arenicellales > JAHEKD01 > JAHEKD01. The sequence goes on along the minus strand of JAHEKD010000210.1, from coordinate 2,643 downwards.
GTGCAAACCCTGGGATTTCGTGGTGAAGCCCTGCCAAGCATTATATCAGTATCACGATTTTCCATTGTTACCAGGACAGCAAATGACCGGCATGCCTGGGAGCTCATAACCGAGGGTGCGGATGAGGCGGGATCTTTGCGTCCGGCTGCAGCTAAAACCGGTACCAGGGTTGAAATCTGTGATTTATTCTTCAATACCCCGGCAAGACGTAAATTTACTCGTACCCAGACAACAGAATTTAATCATATTGAACGCGTTGTCAGGCAACTGGCACTATCGAGAATGGATGTGGCTTTTGAGTTAATTCATAACGCACGCCGTGTTTACAAATTACCGCCGGCAGATGATGACAACGCTCTGGAAAAACGTTTGAATAAACTGATGGGTGAAGACTTCACTGCGAATATGATTGCACTCGATGCAGACGGCGGATCGCTGAAGTTGAAAGGCTGGGTGTCGTCACCGACGCTCACCCGCAGCCAGCGTGATCGCCAGTATCTGTTTTTGAACGGGCGCTTTATTCGGGATAAGACCATCTCGCACGCAATTACCAGGGCCTACAGGGACGTTGTCTATCATGATCGCCATCCCTTATTGATTCTATATTTGGCCATGCTTCCCGAAATGGTTGATGTGAATGTTCACCCTGCGAAGGCGGAAGTGCGTTTTCGCGATGGCAGGGCAGTCCATGATTTTATTTATCGCGCCATCAGCAACGCCATCGCAACTGATAAGCCCAATCGTCAGATAATTGAACAAAATCAGACCTGCTCGGACACAGAAGAGTTAGCTGGCTTCCAGCCACGAAAGTTCACATCACCGGCACCACGCTCACAGCAGCTGCAGATGATGGTTAAAGAATCCATACAATCATATAAAAAACTTCATCCCGGTCAATCAAGCCTTGACGCACCGGGACGGGCCGGTATGGATGCACTCGCTGGGCCGGCAGTATCCAGTGTAGAGGATGAAAACAGGCCGGATACGCTGCTGGGATATGCACTCGGGCAACTGCATGGGATCTATATTCTTGCAGAAAACTCCAGCGGTTTGATTATTATCGATATGCATGCAGCCCATGAGCGAATTACCTATGAAAAACTAAAGCAACAATATCAGCAATCAGCAGTTCAGGTTCAACGGCTGATGATTCCGGTTGAGATCAGATTGACCAGGCAGGAACTTGATACGGGATTAAAAATTAAATCATATCTCGATGAGCTTGGATTCGAAACAGATCAACTGGGTGAACAGACCCTGGCTATACGTTCCGTACCTGCCTTGCTCGCAGCTGCAGATACCGCTCAGCTGCTCAAAGATATCCTGGCTGACGTTAATGAACACGGGCTTTCAGATCAGGCTGAATTAATGATTAATACTATTTTATCCAGCGCAGCATGTCATGGCTCAGTGCGGGCAAACAGAAAAATGAGTATCGAGGAAATGAATGCCCTGCTCAGGCAGATTGAGCGCACTGAGCGAAGCGGTCAGTGTAATCACGGCCGCCCGACGTGGTTTAGTTATGAACTCTCACAAATTGACAAGTGGTTTAAACGTGGTCAGTGATGCACCGGTCAGGTGATGCTGCTTGGCCAAAATTCGCGAGCAGGGACCAATATACCTTCACCCGAACAGACTACTGATAATTTACAATAAACTAAACTGAAATCCCGGGTGAATCATCAACATGAAGTCAATCAAAGGCCCGGATAACAAACCTGCTGTTATCTTCATCATGGGACCAACAGCATCTGGAAAAACACAGGCGGCCATTCATTTGGCGCGGCATTATGATGTGGATATTATTAATGCCGATGCAGCCCAGGTATATCAGCAAATGGACATTGGCACCGCCAAACCTGATGCTTGCGAACTGGCGCAGGCGCCGCATAAACTGATCGATTTCGTTGATCCAACGCAGGCATACTCTGCCGCGCAGTTTAGGATTGATGCACTTCGCGAAATAGAAAAAGCACATATCGACGGAAAAACGCCTGTTCTGGTGGGCGGCAGCATGTTTTATTTCAGGGCACTTGAGCACGGCCTGTCTGAATTGCCGGGGGCAAATGAGCATGTTCGTGAGGGTATTCTGCGACATGCAAGAGAGGTCGGCTGGCAACAAATGCACCGTATTTTGGCTGAAATTGATCCGCTAATTGCCGGGAAAATAAATACAAATGACCCGCAACGAATCCAGCGTGCGCTCGAGATTTTTGAGCTTACAGGAAAACCACCTTCACAGATTTTTAAAGAAAATAGATCTGATCCTATGCCATTCAGGGCGATTAAGTTAGTGATCGCACCGTATTCACGCACTGATTTGCACATACGTATTGAACAGCGATTTTTGAATATGTTGAACCAGGGTTTAATTCAGGAGGTCGAGAAATTAATGCAAAGAGGTGATTTGTCAATGGATCTGCCCTCTATGAGAACGGTAGGTTATCGGCAAGTCTGGGAACATCTCGAGGGTCAGATTGACCGTGATATAATGGTCGAAAAGGCCCTGGCTGCTACAAGGCAGCTGGCTAAGCGTCAGCTTACATGGTTGAGAAATCAGTCGGGATTAGTCTGGTTTGTCGGGTATAATGGTGTTGATTTTAAATCATTAAAGGCGTATTTTGCTTAATAAACTTTAATACA
>JAHEKD010000209.1 GCA_024638545.1 Gammaproteobacteria bacterium | reverse complement strand
ATAAAAGCCGGTCCAGTCAAAGTAGCTGATACCGTGATGCAGTTCACACACAACCGTTGACATGATGGCAATAAGGTCTGTCTGGCCGTCAATCAGAGCATCGATGTTGGCTATGATTTGCTTGTAAGCTGTTTCTTTATGATCGGGAAGCATTAAATAATCACGTCATCTGTATAGGCACGAAAATCACCCCGTTTTTTATCCATAAAGTAGCGTTTCAATGTCATCGTTACGACCCTAAACGCAATATCATCCCACGGGATTTCCTGCTCCCCAAGCAGCTTGACCTCCAGGCTCTCCGCTCCCGAACCGAACAGGGGCTTATCGAGTTTGCCATGGAACATAATATATACCTGATTGACATGAGGCAAATTGTACACGGCATACAAATCAAGTTTAGAAACCACGGCGAGTGCTTCTTCATAAGTTTCCCTGACTGCAGCCTGCATGACTGTCTCCTTATTCTCCATAAAACCGGCGGGGACAGTCCAATAGCCATACCGGGGCTCAATGGCACGTTTACACATCAGTATCTTTCCCTGATGTTCAATTACTGCACCCGCCACCACTTTTGGATTTTGATAATGTATAGTGTCGCATTCATTACAGATAAATCGAGCTAAATTATCGCCGTCAGGCACTTTATGGCTTACTTTGTTACCACAATCACTACAAAATTTCATCTGTCCGTCTCAATATAAATGCAGGGCATATCAGGTATGAATCAACGGCACTTGCCGTTTGAGAATGTTCCGAGTATCCTTTCACGCTTTTTAACCTTTGTGAGTTTACAGTAAGACCTCTTCATGACAAAAATATTTGGCCAGGAATTGAGTAAACGCCGTATTATTGGCAAATTGACTGCGAAAAAAGCGGATAAATATGATTTGTACCAGCTTTCTGTGCAATCGCCCGAGCCGGACATCGATTTCCTGAGCAGGATTTATCGTAAAGCCAGAGGCAAAAAAGCCAAACACTTTCGTGAAGATTTTTGCGGTACCTGCCTGCTCACTGCAACCTGGATTAATCAGGGTAAAGATTATACGGCCGAAAGTTATGACATTGATCCGGAGCCATTGAAATGGGGTTATGAGAATAATCTCAAGCCGCTGGGTAAAAGCGCATCTCGAGCGGTCCAATGCCAGGCCGACGTTCGCGAACCCAGCATAATAAAACCCGACGTACGCTGTGCACAGAATTTCTCTTACTGGATATTCAAAAAACGTAGAGAAATGTTAATTTATTTCAAAAACTGTCGTAATGATTTAGCAAAAAAGGGTATATTCGTCATAGATATTCATGGTGGTCCAGAAGCGATCACCTATATGGAGGAAGAGACTGAGCTCGAGCATGGCTTTAGTTATGTGTGGGACCAGGTTGAATTTTGGCCTGTCACCAGCGAGGCTAAAATGAAAATTCATTTTCGTTTCGAAGATGGCAGCGAATTAAAAAATGCTTTCACCTATAGCTGGCGGGTCTGGACCATACCTGAACTGACCGAACTGCTTCACGAGGCCGGTTTCAAGCGCGTCGACTGTTACTGGGAAGGCACGGCAGAGGACGGAGAAAGCGGCAACGGAGTGTTCAAGGTCACCCGAAAAGGCACAAATGATCTGTCATGGGTGGCTTATCTGGTTGCAATAAAGTGAAAATTAATGAATTAAGGGGCTAACATGGTACGACAAAGCCAATACGGATTAGAAAACCACGGATTAACCGGGTTAAGACGTGTATTCTGGACCTGCTCAGCGGGCACGCTTTATGAGGAAGCGGTAAAGCGAGGGGAAGCGGCAATTTCAGAGCACGGTGCGCTGATTGCCCATACGGGTGTTCATACTGGCCGCAGTGCCAATGACAAGTTTATTGTTGTTGAGCCTGGCACTGAAGATCAAATATGGTGGGGCAAAATCAACCAACGCATTTCTGAAGAAAATTTTGACCGGTTACACACAAAAATGACCGGCTACCTAAAAGGAAAAGATGTTTTCATTCAGGACTTCAACTGCGGTGCAGACGCTAAAACGCAACTGCCCGTGCGAATCATTACCGAATTTGCCTGGCATAGTTTATTCGCACGCAACATGTTCATTAAGGAAAAAAATCCAACCACTCATGTTCCGGAATTTACAGTCATTGATGCGCCAGGCTTAAAGGCCGATCCCCAGACCGATGGTACCAATAGCGACACATTTATTGTTATCAATTTTGCCAAACGCCTGGTTTTGATTGGCGGCACTGAATATGCCGGTGAAATTAAAAAATCAATTTTCTCGGTAATGAACTATTTACTGCCGCAACGCGGTGTCCTGCCCATGCATTGCTCGGCCAACATGTCACAAGATGGAAATACGGCCGTGTTTTTTGGACTCAGCGGAACAGGAAAAACAACCCTCTCTGCAGATGCCTCGCGAACGCTGATTGGTGATGACGAGCATGGCTGGAACAACAATGGCGTATTTAATTTCGAGGGTGGCTGTTACGCTAAAGTCATTAAATTATCAAAAGAAGCTGAACCTGAAATCTATTCCACAACCCGAACATTCAAAACCCTACTCGAGAATGTAGTTTTTGATGAAGAAAGCCGGATTATAGACCTGGACGACAGCAGTTTAACTGAAAATACACGGGCTTCCTACCCTATCAGTTTAATACCTAATGCTTCATTAACAGGCACTGGCGGAATTCCAAAAAATGTTATTTTTCTGACCTGTGATGCCTTTGGCGTCCTGCCACCGGTTTCAAAACTAACGCCCCAGCAAGCAATGTATCATTTTATAAGTGGCTATACTGCTAAAGTTGCCGGGACAGAAAAAGGTGTGACTGAACCCACACCAAACTTCAGCCCTTGCTATGGAGGACCTTTCCTCCCCTTACATCCACAACGTTACGCTCAAATGTTAGGTGAAAAAATTGCAACAAATAAGTCGCCCGTATGGCTCGTAAATACCGGCTGGATTGGTGGCCCTTATGGTGTTGGCAGCCGAATATCAATCAAGAATACGCGTAATATCATTAATTCAATCCATGACGGTTCGCTTGAACGTCAGGAAACACATGAGCATCCGGTTTTTAAATTGTCAATACCCATGAAATGCCCTGGCGTACCCACAGACATCCTTAATCCCAGAAATTTGTGGGATGACAAGGAGGCTTACGATAAGCAGGCAGAGATGCTGGCTGAGAAATTTTCTGAGAATTACAAACTATACTCAGACTCATGATTCAGGCGACTATCCTGCGATCAAGCAACTTAAAGTTGGAATATTCAACAGCATCAAATTGATGTTTATGATCGCTGATGACTCAATACCCACGAAGTCGATGATAGATTACACCGGTGACAGGATAATATTCTGTGGATCCCAGGACCCACAGCTATCAACATAATGGATACATGATAAAGCCTTTAAAAATTGGACTGGCTCTGAGTGGTGGTACAGCCAAATCAGTGGGTCATGTTGGGGCGATCAAGGCAATTGAGGAAAGCGCTATTAAAATTGATTATGTCGCTGGCACCAGTGGCGGGGCAATCGCGGCGACTGCATATGCCGCCGGACGCTCATTGAGTGAAATGGAAAAAGTAGCCAACGCACTAACCTGGGGGAAACTGGCCAGCATCAAGTTCAGTCGCCTGGGCTTTGTTTCCAGTGATAATATTTACGAATTGATGATCCAGCAATTTGGCGGCGACATAGATTTCAGTGATCTCAAAGTGCCATGTTCTGTGGTTGGAACCGACCTGCACTCTGGTATCAAACATGTTTTTAACTCAGGCTCGGTCGCCAAGGCTGTTCAGATCAGCTGCAGCCTGCCGCATTTCTTTTTGCCCATAGAGTACGAACACAAAATGCTGATTGATGGAGGATTAAGCGAATACTTACCGATTCAAACAACCCAGGACATGGGCGCCCAGTTCGTTATTGGCGTCAACCTGGGCAGCCAAATGGGCGATTACAACAAGCCCAAGCATATCCTGCAACTCTTCATGCAGGTCAATAATCTAGTCGCCAGGCAAAATATGCGACGATCTGTCCAGTATGCAGATTTTTTAATTGAACCCGACCTGACTGAGTTTAGTGCTTTTGATTTCGATAATTCAGAAAAACTGATTGAACTACTCTATGATTTGACAAAATCCAAAATCGAAGATATCAAAACAGCCTATAACGATAAGAATAAACTCATCAACCGTGTCCGCAGTACATTTAAACAACCGAATAAAAGACAGTAACAGTCAATGCGAATTTTTGACAATGAAAAAATTCCGCTATGCGGGTGACCCTGATAAGATTGCAACGTGTTTAAATTTTTTCCGAGCCTCATTGTTTTACAAATATTATTAGCCCGATGAAAGCAACCGAAGGTAAACGGGCGCATGCCCGAATTGATACCAGGCTACTTAAGCGAAAATAACGGCGTTATCCGATTAGGAGCGTTTGTTGAAAAATCGTACGCCCCAGTACTTTCGCTGATGAGGCGAAAATCACATATTTAGAAACTCAGCCTGGTTTAGCCGTCGGGGGAGGGAAGTTCCAAAATCAGGAAATAATCCGGAAAATAGTGACGCTCGCAGCGTATTAAATGAAGTGTTATTATCGTACACGTGATGAATACCGAGGAAAGTCCAACGCCTGCTTTGAGCTTTTTTTAAATACTCGCGATTGCGCAGATTTAGAATTTAATTCTTTAGCCATAAGCACGAAAATCTCTGCCTAACAGGACAACCTCAAAAATTATGGAAACAAATTAAGTGATTGATGAGCGGAATGAGTGATAAGCAAAAGACTGGATTTGTTTACCAGGTAGTTCGGACCTGTACAGTGCTGCTGGCAGTAGGTTTGAACTGGCCGGTTTTAGCTACAGACAAACCTAGGCTTTTACTGCAGATCACCGTGGACCAGCTAAGGGGCGACCTACCAACCCGGTACTATGAGCGACTTGGTGAGGGTGGATTCAGGTTTCTGTGGGAAAACGGGCTGGTTTATGGCAACGCCCATCACGCCCATGCAAACACTGAAACCATTGTCGGGCATACCACCCTTGCAACAGGCACTCATCCCTCAATTCACGGCATGATCGGCAATATCTGGTATGACTACGAAACAGGGCACACTACTTACAATATTGAAGATCCAGACTATACATTGCTAACGGAAGGTGCAGATGTCGATGCGGATACTGAAATCGACCCCACCCAGAAAGCAGCTCGAACTGAAGGCCGATCACCCGCTTCCATTCTGGTCACCACATTTTCAGATGAACTTCGCAGCGCCAATGGCGGGCGGGCGTGACCCGGACCAGCAGCTCGTCGGGGTCGGCGTTGCGGCGTCCGTACTCGACGGCCCGGTCGTCTCCCACGAAACGG
>JAHEKD010000208.1 GCA_024638545.1 Gammaproteobacteria bacterium | reverse complement strand
CCTGCGGGCCCTTGTGCCGGCACATATGCTGATAACATAATGCCGGCCTTTGGTCGTAAAACCCATACAGGACGCATCCTTTAACCGTCTCGCTACGAAGTCCGGTGAGAAATGCGGGTTAAACTGGTTAGCGGTAGCTGATGGTCATGATTCATACTGATATCGGGGCAATGGCAGAAGTTGAAAGCGGTAAATTGTGATTCAATGCCAGGGCAGGCTGGCGGATGGTCAACATTAACTAAAGACTTATATCTTTTGTTAACTGCATATCGATTGATGTCCTGGTGATGAACTTAATTTTCTGTGATCGACTCAGCTGTTTAATGGTGCATTCCTGTTTGCTGGCCTGTGACCTGTTTTCGAATGATTGACAATATACGAGTTTTACCGGACGACGCGTACGCGTATAGCGAGCACCTTTGACATCACTGTTGTGCTCATTGAGGCGCCTTTGTATATCAGTGGTGATACCCGTGTATAAACTATTATCTGCGCACTGCACGATATAAACCACCCACTCACTCATGATCACTCGACTATAGCAATCATATCAGTCTGGCAACATCAGCCGTGGATCAAGCCGTGTACCAAATAAACTCATGCCCCAGTGTAAATGTGGGCCGGTAGCACGGCCGGTTTTTCCGACTGCGCCTATAACATCACCCTGCTTGACATGCTGGCCCAGTTTGACGGCAGACCGGCTCATATGAATGTATAAAGTACTCAGGCCATGTCCATGATCCAGCATTACCGTCACGCCAGTATAGAATAAATCCGGCTGATTAAGCGTCACCAGACCGCCGGCGGGTGCCCTGATCTGAGCGCCTTCAGGTGCAGCAATATCCAGACCATAGTGCGGTCTTTTTGGCACCCCGTTGAGAATACGTTGGCTGCCATATACACCACTGACTCGACCCTCTAGCGGCCAAATAAACGTTTGTAGAAAATCTGCTCGAGGATCATCAATCTGCCTGGCATGATCAAAATATACCTGTTCTTTTTGTATTCTCTTAAGCTCCTCCTGGCTGGGCTCAACTTTATTAGATGCAAGTCCGATAATAAATTCCTCCTCATAGGTGCGCTTTGTAATTTGAAATGATTTTTTTTCAACGCTTGAATCCGGAAATTCAAGCGTATAGCTAACCGTTTGAGGTTCGTCTCGATCAAATCCCAGTAAAAAATAACCCTGCTCTGATACCCTGACGCGTTTGCCTTTATAAATTACGCTGACTCCCGGTGTCACCTTGCCGATGACTAATCCACCCTGAATCTTATCGCCAAAAAAATCCACTTCATAGGCCATGCCCCGTGGCGCAATAAACCCTATAAAAATCAGGGAAAATCCCAATAATAAAGTCTTTTTCACTAAAATGTTAAATTCACATCAATTTTGTTAAGTTTACGCTTACACCGCTTGCAAGAACAGCCATCGATATGCAGAATAAACCGGAGCGGAAATTTCGCTGAAAATTTTAATTATTGATGGAGAGCACATAATGAGCTTTGAATTCGCAGACTTACCTTATGACTACAATGCACTGGAGCCATATATTGACGCCAGAACGATGGAGATCCACTATGATCGTCATCATCGCACCTATTACAACAATTTTATGAATGCCGTAAAAGATACCGAGCATGCAGACAAAAGCCTGGATACCATCCTCGCTGAAATTTCCAGTCATTCGACCGCTGTTAGGAACAACGCCGGTGGTTTTTACAATCATAATGTGTACTGGAACTGCATGAGTGCATCCGGCGGAAGTGCATCGGAAGCTTTATCAAGTGCCATCAATTCAACTTTCGGTTCGAACGATGAACTAAAAGACAAAATGAAAGCAGCAGGTATCGGCCAGTTCGGATCCGGCTTTGCCTGGTTAATCGTTAAAGACGGAAACCTGGAGGTTACTTCAACGCCCAACCAGGACAACCCGTTAATGGATGTTGCTGATTCGCAAGGTCACCCGATTCTGGCGCTGGACGTCTGGGAACATGCCTACTATTTAAAATATCAGAACAAACGTCCCGACTACATCGAGGCCTGGTGGAATGTTGTCAACTGGGATTATGTTTCACGGCAGTACGCAAACGCTACAGCGTAAACATTATTTGAAGTAAAAAAGGCCGCGCATGCGGCTTTTTTTTACTTATCTGAGATTTTTTTCTTTAGAATTTAGTAATATCATGTTTAAGTTGATAACGGTTGTAATTATGGTTTTCTGTCAGGTTTGGCGACTTACAAGCAGCTGAGCATGGGAGTCTTGAGCGAATTCGTGAGAGGACTGTTTGAGGCAGCAGCCGTTTCAGAAGAGAAGTGCAGGCAACCCGAAGGGCTGCAAGTCACAGAGCTGGCATATTTCGTTTCTATGTATGCTTGCAAAGCAACAACCCCGTTACCCAAGTTTTGCTCCATCTGGCACCTCACGCTCAGGCTGGGCAAGAATTACCGATCCATCTTCTCGATAAAAACCGGTGACCAGGCATTCCGATTTACTTGGACCGATTTGCTTAACCGGGAAGTTAATCACGCAAATAACCTGTTTACCCAGTAATTCGGTTTTTGTGTAATGATCGGTGATTTGTGCACTTGATTTCTTAATTCCGAATTCGCCAAAATCAATTTTGATTTTATACGCCGGTTTTCGAGCCTCTGGAAAATCACGTACCTCCACAATCGTACCGACGCGCAGTTCGACCTTTTCGAAGTCGCTCCAGGATATATCCTGCATACCGATTTAAACCTGTGTAAGCCAGTTGTGGCTGTCTTCAGCTATTCCCCACTGGATTTCATTTAAAGTTTTTTTCAACTCTGTAACTTTAGGGCCGGCCAGCCCGTTTCCCACTTTGTACTCTTCATCATGAAAAATCAGCGTGCCGACTGACGCCAATACGGCTGCTGTACCTGACAGGGCCGCCTCGCAACCAGGGTGCTGCGACCTTTCAATCAGTTCAGCGGCCGATAAATCACGTTCTAATATTGAATACCCCTGCTCCCTGGCCAGTGTCAAGACTGAATCACGCGTTACACCGTGAAGAAAAGATTCATCCAGGGCCTTGGTAATAATCTCATTATCATCAATCAGAATAAAGTTTGCCGCGCCGGTCTCGGTAACTCCACCTTCTGAGCAAAACAGCACCTGGTCAGCATTATATTGAGACTTTGCTCTAATCATGTGTTTCAAGGCACTGGCATAATTGCCACCGCTTTTAATCATGCCGTTATCGGGCGCACAGCGCATGCCAATGTCATCCACTAACAGGCGTAAACTGACATCACTACTGAAATAGTCTCCAACCGGTGTAAGCAACACATACATTAACGATTCCAGTGACGGTGATGCAGCTTTACCTATTGCAGCTTCAGTGCCAATATGTGTTGGGCGAATATACATTGAACCCGGTGTCTCGGGCACCTTATCTTTAAACTTGGCAACAATGTCGATGATCATCTTGTGCAGCAGTGATTTATCTACGGCCGGTAATGCCAGCAGCCGACTGCTTTGCTCAAAGCGGTTTACGTTTTGATCCATTCTGAATATATTGACTGATCCGTCGGCATGACGAAAAGCCTTGAGACCTTCAAAGCAGGTACTTGCATAATGCAAAACGTGACTTCCCGGATGCAATGTCAATGATTCACTGGAAACGAACTCTGCCTCACTCCATTTGTTATCAGCATACCGGGAGATGATCATTTCCGGCATAAATTCAGTTCCGAATGCTTTTGCCATGGTCTTTACGATTACTTGATATTGGATTTAAAGCAATATGCCACAGGCCTGAGAAATTCTCCAGACACTCTGTCACATTTGTCGCTTCAAATATTACGGCAGGTTGTGAATCTTCGAGCTTACATTGCCGCAATCTTCAGGCAAATTGAGCATTATGACTTCACGCCCTTGTATTATCATGTAACAATTGTAAAGCCAGCTAAACCATGAGGAGAGAGCATGTCTTCACCATCAACCCGATTTTTATTCATTTTCCCTGGTCAGGGTTCTCAGTACCCGGGTATCGGCAATGATATTTGCCAGCGCTATCAGCAAGCAGATCGAGTCTACCAGATTGCCAGTGAAGTTGCGGGCTATGATCTTAAAGCTCTCTCTTTTAAAGATCCGGACAATAAAATTAACCTTACCCGTTTCACGCAACCTGTTCTGTTAACCCATGCGATTGCCTGTCTTGAAGTCTTTAAATCTTTGACAGACAGTACAATTTTACCTACTTATGTAGGCGGTCACAGCCTGGGTGAATACAGCGCTTTGGTAGCAAGCGGTGCATTAACTTTTGAAAATGCATTGTCAGCTGTTATCCGCAGAGGCGAACTAATGAGCGAGCTTGGCACTGGTGAAATGACGGCATTTTCAGCCAGCCGTGAGGATATTCAATCAATCGCTGAAAAATATTACTGTGGAATCGCCGGTTGCAACCTTCCGGATCAAACGGTTGTGGGTGGACATGTCGATGACTTGAATCGCCTGGAACATTATATGCAAGAGCATTTTCCCCGTAAGCGCTTTGCTCGTTTAAAAACTGAAGGTGCTTTCCATACTTATTATATGGTCGGTGCTGCTCAGCAATTTCGGAGAAAGCTTGAAGAAACTGACTTTTCGGAGGCCCAGTGTGCTGTCTTGTCAAACTACTCCGGTAGCTGGCATGATAGCGATACGGGCTCCATTCGGGCTAAATTATTTTATCAATTATTTAATCCAGTCCTTTGGCATCAGAATCTATTAACGGCCAATGAGGCTGTTATCAGCACTATTATTGAATTTGGCGGTGGCATTGGAAGCGGACAGACACCTTCTGAAAAACGGGCAAACCTTGAAGGTATCGTTAAAAAAACATATCGGCATTTCGAACAAAAACCAGCGTATTATTCGGCAATTAACTGTGAAACAATAGAATCAACAGTTGAAGCACTAAAATAGTAGATGTCAAGCTTGACTTGATGGAAATATCAGGTAGCTTAATTAACCTTAACTAATGGGTGGATAATCATAATGCGACTCAAAGATAAAGTTGCCATCGTCACAGGTGCGGCAAGAGGAATAGGTTTCGGCATCGCAAAAGCATTCAGCCGCGAAGGTGCACACGTTGTGCTCGTCGACACAGAAATTGAACAGGGAAAAGCCGCTGCAGGTGAGCTAGATAACGCAATTTTTATTGAAGCAGATGTTGGCTACTCTGAGCAAATCAATAACCTGGTAAATGAAACCTTAAAAAACTTCGGAAAAATAGATATCTGCGTCAATAACGCGGGCATCTTGCGAGTTGCAGATGTACTGGACTACACGGAGGAAGATTTTGATGATGTAATCAGAACAAATCTCAAGGGTGCTTTTTTGCTCAGCCAGGCTACTGCCAGGGAAATGGTGAAAAACGGAA
>JAHEKD010000207.1 GCA_024638545.1 Gammaproteobacteria bacterium | reverse complement strand
GGTTCGTTGGTCATCACATTACTGAGATGCCAGATTTTCTCGCCCTGGTTTTTCAGAACGCTGACGAGTTTTGGATGGCAGTGGCCCAGTGATGACACCGCTATACCGCCGGCAAAATCAATATATTCCTTGCCCTGCTGATCCCAGACTCTCGAGCCCTGACCCTTTACAGGAATAATTTCAAGTGGTGAATAATTCGGAACCATCACCTGCTCAAATAATGCCCGATTGATAGCTTGTTTCGACATCTTTACTCCTGCTTAACGTTGGAAAGGGTAGATAGAACCCAGATTCAATATTACGGTTAATTCGTCCAGTGCAGCTCTGGATTCAACCAGTAGCTGGGGGTCTGCCAATGAATGAATATCAAGTCGATCACGGTAATGTTTATCAACCCATTGGTCAAGGCACCGGAACAGGTTTTTGTTCAATATGACGCTGGTATTAATTGCCGCAGACTCTTCATCGTTCAGTACCACACGTAAGCGCAGGCAGGCCGGGCCACCGCCGTTGGCCATGCTTTCGCGGAGGTCTTTGACAATCAGGGTATCAATAGGATTGTCCGCTGCTTTCAGCGCCTGCAAATAGCGCCAGACAGCCTGGTTTGCCTCACACTCACCGGGCAGCACCAGGGCCATTGACCTGTCTTTACGGGCGTTCCCGCTGAGACTGACGATCTGGCTGTTGAATAAATAGGATTTAACCGCATCGTCAATACTGACCTGATCGTCAGTAACGCGTATAAAATAGAACCTGGCGTCTTTAAAAAAATCGATGATTCTTTTCTTGACCTGCTGTTCATCTGCAAAGGCGCGCTGGTGATAAAACAGTACATTCATATTGCCTACCGCAATCACGTCATTATGGAAAACACCCTGGTCGATGACTTCAGGATTTTGCCGGGCGAGCAGGCTTGAGTCGGGTTTGAGCTGGTGAGCGCGAATGATTGCCTGGCTGGCCTCAAGGGTCTGGCGTGCCGGATACCGTTGAGGCCTGGGTACATTTTTATTGAAATAGTGTTGTCCATAAACAAAAAACTCAAGGCCGGTTGTCCCATAGCCTGTACAAAATCGCGTATGGTTGGCAGCACCCTCATCGCCCATCGACTGATGGTGAGGCAGGGGCGGATGGATGGTGAATTTATCAGCGGCAGTGAAAACCGATTCCAGGATTCTGGTCGTGGTTTCATCCTCAATCGACCTGTGCAGTTTACTGATCAGATTTGCCGGCGTGAAATGCACTTTGCCATCGAGCGTGTCAGCACTGGGGGAAACGGTCGCCGCATTTGCTGTCCACATGGCGGAGGCCGAACAGGCGGCCTGGAATAAATCACCGGCTTCGGTAGCAGCCTTCTGGATAATCTGCGAGTCTGTGCCGCTGAAACCACACTGCTTCAGAAAATTAATCGAAGGCCTTTCCTGCGGCGGCAACACGGCCTGTGCCAGGCCGAGTTCATGCAGGGCCAGCATTTTTCTTAAACCCTGTTTTGCAGCATTCCTGGGGTTGGAAATATTGCCCTGGTTCGATTGTGAGGCAACATTGCCAAGCGACAGGCCCGCATAGTTGTGGGTAGGTCCGACCAGCCCGTCAAAATTAAACTCTTTTGCGCTCATCGACCTTGCAGTCACAGCACGAGTCCGGGTGGGAGATTATCGGGGACTTCCATCTGCTCGGCTTCCAGTGAGGCCACCGGGTAGGCGCAGTAATCGGCTGCATAATAAGCGCTGGCTCGATGGTTGCCGCTGATGCCGATACCGCCGAAAGGTGCGCTGCTGCTGGCGCCGGTAGTTTGCCTGTTCCAGTTGACGATTCCTGCGCGGATCTTCTGCCGGAAAATTTCATAGTCGCACTGAGTGCCGCCTAATAATCCCGCGGCTAGCCCAAAACGGGTATTGTTGGCTTCGTCAATGGCCGAGTCAAAGTCTGTGTAACGGCTGATTTTTAGCAGCGGCCCAAAATACTCTTCGTCTGCGAGCCGGACGCCGGTGACGTCAACAATGCCGGGAGACACCAGCGCGGTCCGATCATCAAGGTGCCTGAGTTCCAGCAAGGATAGGCAGCCACACCGGATCAGGTATTTGTAAGCTGCCCTTAAGTTTTTTGCCTGGGCGGTGCTGACAACCGGTCCCATAAAAGGTTCCGGCGAATCGCCGGGTCTGCCTACGGCCAGGTTGGCGGCGGCCCTGCAGATCAATTCAACAAGCTTGTCGCCTTGCGCTCCCCGTGGAATAAATAATCGCCTGGCGCAGGTACAGCGTTGACCGCTGGTGATAAACGCCGACTGGACAATGGTATAAACCAGCGCGCGTGAATCGCTGCAGTCCCTGACGATCAGGGGATTATTGCCGCCCATCTCAAGTGCCAGAATTTTTTCAGGCTGGCCCGCGAACTGGTGGTGCAGCAACGCCCCGGTACTGGCGCTGCCGGTGAATAATAGCCCGTCAATTTCAGGGTCCGCGGACAGCGTCTTGCCGGTTTCAACTTCGCCCTGAAGCAGATTGATCACGCCGCCGGGTATGCCGGCCTGTTGCCACAAATTCACCACGAACTGCGCCGTGCACGGGGCCAGTTCACTGGGTTTAAAAACCACGGTATTTCCGGCGATCAGCGCCGGCACGATGTGCCCGTTAGGCAAATGGCCCGGGAAATTATAGGGACCGTAGACGGCCAGGACACCGTGTGGCTTGTGCCTGAGTGCCTGGGTGGTTGAGTCCGCCAGATTGGAATGCTCACCGGTGCGCTGATGATAGGCATCAATCGAAATTGAAACCTTGCCAATCATTGCTGCCACCTCAGTAAGAGACTCCCAGCGCGGTTTGCCAACTTCATCACTGATAATCTCACTCAGCTCAGGCCTGTTATCATCAAGCAACCTCGCAAACTCATTGATAACGGCTAATCGTTCATCAACCGGGAGCGCAGACCAGTCCGGAAATGCCTGCCGTGCGGCCGTGACGGCCATCAAGACCTGTGCACTGTCCGCACCTTTGCCGGACCACAGCGGCAGGTTTGTTGCCGGATTGATAGAGCTGAATGCAGGGCCGCTGCCGTCGAGCCACTGTCCGTTTATAAAATGTTGTCCTGTTTTCATTGTTTGCTGTTTTTAGAATTCGAATATATTTTACGATTCAAAATCTCAACTGTCCTCTCATTAATGCAGAGGATCCGGGCTTTTGCATGCCATGATCTTAATAAGATTAATGTTTCATTTCAGGTGAAGCATCCATCATTCTCCCCATCCGAGGGGGAAATGAGTAGCTGCAAGTCATGATTTTTCAAATTACTATTTTTTTCAAGTTCCGCTCCTGGTGTTCTGGTTTGCCCAATATTTCTTTCCACTCGCAAGCTGCATCAACAGCAGCGCAACCAGTTGCGCTCGTTCCACCAGGCTGTCGACCTTGATGTATTCATCCTTACTGTGAATCGCACCACCGATTGCGCCAAGCGTGTCGACATTGGGCAGACCTGCTGCTGCCAGGTTATTACCGTCGCAGCAGCCGCCCGTGTCTTTCCAGCGAACCGGTATGTTTAGTGTTTTGCCGGTGGCCTTGATTAAATTAAACAAGTTCAGCGTGTCTGTTTCCAGGGGCTTGGGTTTCCGACCAAACCCGCCATGGATTGCCAGCTTTATACCGTCGAGCTGGCTGATGTTTTGCCTGATAAAGTCTAGCTGCCGGTTAAACCAGTCTTCATGACCGGGCTCGCTGATGCGCACGTTAAATTTCATCAGCGCACTGTCCGGCACAATATTAACCGGGCCGCCACCGTGAATATAGCCGGGATTGATCGTAACACCCTCAACCCGGCCGTTGAGCTTGTCAAGCGCGACCGAGAATTCTGATATGGCGCGGATGGCATTACGGCCAAGATGATGTTCACGGCCAGCGTGCGCGGCCAGACCGGTCACCACCGCGCTGAAGTTACCGCTGCCTTTGCGCGCGCCTGCCAGGGTACCGTCAGGCAGCGAAGGCTCGAAGATTAATCCAAAATCATGTTTTAATGCAGTCCGGGCAATCAGCCCGGACGAGCTGAGTGATCCGATTTCTTCATCCGGATTGATGAGAATCTGCCAGCCAATGTTGCCAGCCCAGGGTGAGCGTTCGAGGGCAC
Organism: Gammaproteobacteria bacterium; assembly: GCA_024638545.1. Taxonomy (GTDB): domain Bacteria; phylum Pseudomonadota; class Gammaproteobacteria; order Arenicellales; family JAHEKD01; genus JAHEKD01. Next base: position 1,295 of record JAHEKD010000207.1, on the reverse strand, counting down.
AAAGTGCCGTATGCATGATCACCAGGCCGCCCTTGAGATCGGCAACGCCCGGGCCGTTGAGGGTCTGCTCATCCACCCAGGTGCAGTCCTGGAAGTGATGGTCAGCGCCGTAAACTGTGTCCATATGGCCCATTAATAAGACCTGCAGCGGTGCCTGGCGGTGTTTATGCAGGCTGAGCGCCTGGCCAACCGCTTGCGGATAGAGTTGCCCGTTATTATCGACTGACTCCGTGGCGGGCAGATCGATTGACTCGACCTCGGCAGCATGCACTTCAAACAGCTCGGTCAGCGCCTGTTTCATCGCAGATAATCCGGCAAGATTGAGGCTGCCGGAATTGATCAGCGCCAGCTCAATCACAGAATCCACCATCTGCTGGTGCTGATCTTCGATCCACCGTAGCTGACTCTGGTAAGGTACTAAACTCATTTACTTAATCCCAAACTTCAGCATTGTTAAAGTCATAAGCATTGTTGAATTCGTAACGGAAAAAGCAAGAATTCCATGAGTGTGCTGTAAAGCGTTAAATAAGTATGGACTTAAATCCATTTGCCTATGTCAAACCCCGGCACCATAAAAGCACTCAACACCGTCCATCTAAAACCTGACAAAGCGTATCTTATCGCCCAGGCTCAACGCTAGTGTCTTTGCAACAACCTTATCGATTGTCACTTTATTGTCGGCGCCCTCGATGAGTTGCCCGCGCGTTAATCGATATTCCCTGATATTCGAATTGCAGATTAAGTAATCAGGCTGCTCGGTAATGCTGGCGATATCGGCCACAACTGCGGATTGGCTATCGCGGCTGGTTTTAATTTCGCTGACCGGGCACTTAATGACCGGGCCTGCGTCGAACACATCCACACAGCCGTCATTGCGAAAGCCCTCTTTTTCCAGCATTTTCAATGCCGGCAGCGTCTGCTCGTGGGTTTTCCCTATCATGGCCTGCGCTTTTTCAGGCAAAAGCCGAATGTAAATAGGGTATTTAGGCATCATGTCGGCAATGAACTGAAAGTGACCCAGGGCATTAAACTGATCCGCTTCAATGAAATTCATCGGAAAAAAGTGCCCGCCGAGACTGTCCCAAAATGCAGACTGACCGTCTTCATCCACCCGCCCACGCATTTCTGCAATAACAAATTCCGGGAAAAGTCGGGGAAATTCAGCCATAAATAAAAACCGGCTGCGCGACAGCAGCTTGCCGTTGCCGTCTTTTCGATAATCCGGTGTTAAATAAAGGCTGACGATTTCAGCGAAACCGCGATGCTCCTCGACCATTTGCAATACCCGCACGGGC
>JAHEKD010000206.1 GCA_024638545.1 Gammaproteobacteria bacterium | reverse complement strand
TGAAAAAATTAAAATTAAAATAGACCAGCCAGACAGCCGTGGTATTGGCGAAGTGTGGATAAAGGGTCCCAATGTGATGCTGGGTTATACAGACGAAGAATTAACCAGGGAGGTTATTGAAAACGGCTGGTTTAAAACTGGAGACTTAGGCCGTCTTGATGCTAACGGAAAGCTGATTTTAACCGGTCGTAGCAAACGTTTAATCGTCACGGAAGCTGGTAAAAACGTCTACCCGGAAGATATTGAGATTCGTCTGGAAAGGCTGCAGGGTGTCAAGGAAGCCGGCGTCATAGAAGTCGAGATGCAACCTGCTGCGATCCTGGCGCTCGATGATGATGAACCAGTCACGGCAGCCGTCATGACCATGAAAGACAAGAATAAGACCCAGGCCATAGAAAATGCCAAGCGTGTGCTGCGTGAATATAACTCTAACGCATCTGGTCATAATCAGATTAAGCGTTTTGCAGTTGTTAGCGAATTGCCCAGAACCCCGTTGGGTAAAATTGCTATAAAGACATTACCGCAAATATTTGAGAGCTACGAAATCAAATAATTACTCCAGAAGAACCCTTACGCGTAAATATCTTGGTGTTAATGACTGTAACAGCTTGTCAATATCCGCTCCGATTATTGTCGGGTAGGAAAACAGCAATAAACCAGGAGCATGAAGGTTTTAGCCCGGATTTTTCACCGGACTACGTAGCGAGACGGTTAAAGGATGCGTCCTGTATGGGTTTTACGACCAAAGGCCGGCATTATGTTATCAGCATATGTGCCGGCACAAGGGCCCGCAGGCATCGTTGACACGATGTCGAGGACCCTGACCGAGTAAAATGCCCACAGGGCGTGCCAAGGGACCGTCGCAGCAGTAGGGTGGTGAGAAATGCGGGTTAAGCTCATTAATGGAATAAACAGTTCGTTTAGTGAATTCGGCAGCATAAACTTGCAGAATTCAAGCTTGGCGGTAATTTCCGCTCACTAAGTCATCACTCACGATATGCCCGCTACAGACGACATCAAGGAATTCAGGAGAAAGCAGATCGCTGGCGCGATTGGCATATCGAAGGAGTGAGGGAGGGTAGATGCGTCCCTTACTTACTTGAACGCATCTACCGGGTGCATTACACACCATACCCCAAGTCTTACCTACCCCAGGCCTTAACTTACTTTGCATAGCAGATAGGCTGAAGAAATTACAGCATCCAAAATCAGATGCAATAAAAATGTTTTTTATTTAAATTCCCAGGCGCGTTTTGAAAATTCTGATTTCAGAAATATTCAAATTATAAGCTAAAACAGCACTTTATATTCGTATTGGAACTATTCAGGCTATTGAAAATAATTTGTACTGATTGAGCCTTAATGGATAATAAATTCGCTATTTAATAAATTTTTGTTATCAGAATCATCTGTATATCGTCCTTTATCCAGACTACTGTCAGCCTCAGTGTGATCGGTATTCAAAAGATTACGGCCGCGATATTGAGTGAAATTGATTTACTGAAATCCAAATTTGATATTATATTTCTGTCCAAAACTATTAATTTTTAACCTATCTCCATTACGGCTAATTTTTGTATAAATGCGAAAAATAAAACATTAGTAATATAAATATACTAGTATTGTGTATAAGTAGTGCTAATAATATGTTTTTTCAATTCACCGTAGCTGAAAGCGGCAACGTGGGTTTGTTCATCGATTCTGAGTTTAAGCCGCACGATAAAATATTTTTGCTTACCTGCGGAACATCATGGATTTAAAAAAACGGCGCGCTGCCGGATCAGGCCTTTATTTAAAGGCGATTAAGATATATAGCCTCTACATGTTTTAAATTCTGCTCATTTATTTTCAGCTCACATTCCCATTTCCATCAGATTTCAAGATGAATATTGATATATGATCTATTGCGATTGACCTCTTAAAAAGTTGTCTGAATTGTTTGCGATTCAGGTGACCTGAATACCCCAGTCTACACCATCAGCAAATGGAATTTCCGGGTTACGGTGTTGCTTGAATGGTAATATGCTGTTTATACTACAAGTGACGAATAAACCAAACAAAGGAAAGATCATGCAATGTAACTCAGCTCTACAGATTCGGGCTCTCCACTAAGCTTGTTCACACACAATTCGCACTGATACTGTTTTATGCCATCAATAACAGTTGCACTACCCGCATTGATTGCACTATTGTTTAAATGCTATCTCCTTTTTCTGTCAGTGACGAACAAGCACGTCATTAACAAATACCTGGTTGCAGTAATAAGTTTGCTGGCAGTGATGAATATTATCGAGTTTATTTATTTTGTTGATTTTGGACACAATAAGTATTTTGCTTTCAATGAATATTTATTAAGAATCTATTACGTGGTTGCGATATTCACCTTGATCTGTATCGTGAAACTTACGTCAAGCCTGACCGGAATTTACTTACAGTTCTACAGCCTGGTTCATATATTTGGTATTTGTCTAATTCCCTTGATTACATTCACGAACTATCTGATTGTGGGTGCTGATCTTAATGAAAACAGCATCGCCAGCGCAACGGGAACTTACTACATTTTGTTTCAAATTTTTGTCATAACTCAAATCATGACATCGCTGTTGTTACTCACACTGTCAATATTTAATGAAAAGAAAGATATCTTGATTCGTGCCAAATCTTCCGTAATACTGGTTTCATTATTGCCAGGGCTGTTTACAATATTCGTCGTCATGTTCGCGATGGAGCTGCAAGTCAGAATTAACCTTGCGTTAATTCTGCCGGTTGTCTCTACAATTTTCGTCTGGGGGTGCCTGTATGCAGCCGTTAATCACAGGGTGATCGATTTTTCAATTTTTCTTCCCGGAACACCCTCGTCGAATAGAAAAAATGATATTCTATTTTTCCTCTACGCAGGTAACAATAAATCGGATGTATGGAAATGTCTGCTGAATTTGGAAAGGCTATATATTGAAGATGCACTTACCGAAAACAAAGGCAAAGGTCAGCTCTCTAATGCGGCAAAAGATCTGGGCATTACACCGGGCAAACTGGATTATCGATTAAAAAACATTCACCACATAAATCATGAATAAGTTATTCAAAGCCGTATAGATTATCAGAGAAAACCGAACGGTCGATAATCTCAACCTGTAATCTGCAAGTTACTAGTCTCGCATTTCTCACCGGACTTCGTAGCGAGACGGTTACAGGGCGTGGCAAGGGACCGTCGCAGTGGCAGGGTGGTGAGAAATGCGGGCTAGTACCAGGCGTCCGGAAGTTGCGACTTTCTTTTCTTGATAAATTCCTTTATCTCCTCGTCTTTAGCAACATCCAAATCCGGAGCATTGAATTCGTTAAGAATTTTATTCCAGTGTTCATAAGCGCGTTGAGCAGCATCTTTGGCGCCTTTTTCTACCCACTGTTCAAAATTATCAGAGTCAGCCAGTCTGGCATCATAAAACGCTGTCTGGTAGTTTTTCATGGTATGGGTACACCCGAGAAAATGACCTGCTGGCTCGACTTCTTCGTATGCACTACGCGCCATGGCATTATCGTCCAGAGTTAAACCAGATAACATAACCTGATAAGCGCCCAGTCTGTCAGCATCAAGGACCAGCTTCTCATAGCCGGTAACCAGTCCGCCTTCGAGCCAACCGGCAGCATGCAGGACAAAGTTTGCACCTCCCAGAACCGTTGACAACATCGAGTCAGCACTCTCTGCGGCGGATTGTGCGTCCGGAAGTTTTGAGGCCGTTAAAGAGCCTCCACAGCGAAGCGGCACCCCCAGTCTTCTTGCTAATTGACCAATGATCATATTCGACATCACGGGTTCGGGCATGCCAAATGTCGGTGCGCCGCTTTTTAGGCTCATTGAGGATAAAAAATTACCCAGGACAAACGGCGCACCCGGGCGAACTAATTGTGTAAAAGCACCCACCATCATGGCTTCAGCAAGTGCTTGCGCAATTGACGCAGCGGTTGTAACGGGGCCCATGGCACCACCTAAAATAAATGGCGCAACAATTAAGCCCTGGTTGGCACCACAATAAACCTGCGCAGCCTGAGTAACGACCCGGTCTATCAGTAGCGGTGAGTTTGTATTCACGTTACCCATGATGACGCAGTTATCTTCCAAAACATTCTCACCGAACAGTACCTTCATTAGATCGATGGAATCCCGGGCTCGTGACTTTTCCGTGATCGCGCCAAGAAACGGCTTGTCATTATAGCGAATGTGGTTATAGAGCATATCAAAATGGCGTTTAGATACCGGCACGTCACAGGGCTCGCATATAACCAGACCCGTGTGATGCAGGCTGGGCAGTGAAGTAGCTATCTTAACCAGGTTTTCATGATCCTTAATAGTGCCATATCGTCGACCGGCGTGAATATCACTGACAAAGGGAGGGCCATAGACGGGCGCAAACACCTGCGAAGTGCCTCCGATTTCGACGCTCATTTCTGGATTACGTGCTAATTGTGTGAATTTTTGCGGGATCGTTTTACACAGTTCCCGTGCAAGACCTTTTTCCAGTCTTACCCGTGTACCCCTGATATCTGCGCCTGCCGACTTCCAGATCTCAAGGGCCTCTGGATCCTCTCTGAACTCCATGCCAATTTCCTGAATTAACCAATCAGCCTGTTCTTCCAGTTTGACCAGGCCTTCCTCGCCTAGAAATTCATAAAATGGGATTTTACGTTTAATGTATGCTGGAGACTTTACAACATGACGAGTGCGTGATTCTCTTCGTTGGCGCGTTCTGCGTTGCATTCACTTTTTTCCTTGATCGGATATTGGATAATTCAATAATATTTGAATAAGTTGACTTTGTAATCCTGTAATTTGTTTATTAATAGGGTGATATAACTCTATCGATACTTTAAAAGCATTTTTTCGGGCTGAAACTTTTTGGCTGAAGCAGTTAATAGACATTAACGGGTTGTCACAGCTCACAGATCCGCCGGCATGATGTTAAGATTACCCGACTGCATCCTGCTGATAGCCATATACTCCAACTGTGTCCAACTGGATTCGCACACTGTTGTAAACTGAGGACGATAGAAGTAAGCAGGGATTTTTATTTGAACTATTTAATTACAGCATGATATTAGTCGGTGTTTAAATCGCAGATGGTGTTTGCTACTGTATGGTCATGATTGCTTCCTATCCAATGTACGTATTAAAGCAAATACGACCCGACATAAACAGCTGGTGGCAACATCTGGTAAAAAGTCTCAACTCCTGTGATGCTGCTAACGGTGCGATACTTACAAACGTGGAAACAGATTTATACAGTCACTGGCTGGACCCGGAGCTTTTCTTCAGCCAGACCTGCGGTTACCCGCTCACGACAGTTTTGAAGAACAAAGTAAAGTTAATCGGAACACTTGTTTATGATTCAACATTTTGTCTGGACGCACAATA
>JAHEKD010000205.1 GCA_024638545.1 Gammaproteobacteria bacterium | reverse complement strand
TCTCGAGAAACTAACCAATCAATTTGCGCACGGCCTCCTTGAGCGGTCTCCGACTTCCCTGAGTCATGTGGCCATATTGACGGATAACGGGGTTGAATATCTGACGGCCTCCTATGCACTGAAAAAAATCAATGCAGTAGAGGTGTCAATAAATTGTGCAATGAAAGGTCCATCACTTGCTCGAATGATCGATAAAACGCAAGCACAGATCCTAATTACCTCAGGCACCTATCTTTATACACTGGATCAGATTCGTGAGGACATCACTCACCTGCGTTCACTGATTATGATTGATGGGGTGGACAAGGCCCGTGAAATTTTTGCAGAACTCGAAATTTTTGATTTTTCTGATCTGCTGTCTGATCGAACTGATCATATTGTTTCACCTGCCAGGGATACCGATACGGCAACCATCTTGTTCACTTCGGGAACGACCGGTGTCTCGAAAGGCTGCATGCTGTCACACAGATATGCGGTGCGTACGGCTGAAAACCTGATCGAACCATTCAGACTTACGCGAGACGATTGCGTCTATTCGCCCTATCCGCTTTCGCATATCGGGGCGGCCTACTATGATTTCCTGCCTACCATGATGACGGGCGGGCGTGTCATATTGCGTGAGCGTTTCAGCATTTCTAATTTTTGGCAAGAGGTGAAAAAATACGGAGTTACCTGGTTCATGATGCTGGGATCAGTCCAGCAGCTGCTTTGGGCAAATCCACCCTGTCCTGAAGAACGCAGTCACAAGGTAACGCGATGCTGGGGAACACCGACGCCCGTCGCAAAGAAGGATTTTGATGCGAGATTCAGACTGAACCTGATTTCCGGCGGGGGCTACGGCTCTACAGACGCAGGATGGGTTGTCACTCCACAATGGGATCATCCGGGAGGTATTATCCTGCCGCACTTTGATGTAGCGATTGTCGATGAAAATGATGACCCCTTACCGCCTGATACACCGGGTGAGCTCGTCGTGCGCCCGCTTGAACCCGGGGTAATGTCCGATGGTTATTACAACATGCCCGAACGCACGCTGGCGAGCCGGCGTAATCTTTGGTTTCATACGGGAGATGTAGCTCGCATTGATAAAGATGGTTATTTCTATTTTATCTGCCGCAAGAATGAACGTCTCCGGGTCAAAGGTGAAATGGTTTCAGGCTTTGAGGTCGAAGAGAGTGTTCTCAAGCATCAGGCCGTTGAAGATTGTGCCGTGATTGGGGTTCCGGCCCAGGCAGGTGAAGAGAGCATTAAACTATTTGTGATACTAAAACCCGGCATGGAATTGACAGCTGATGACCTGCGTGAGCATTGCAGCAGAATGATGGCAGAATTCATGGTACCTGAATATATTGTTTTTATCGACGAAATGCCGCGTACCCCAACAGGGAAACCAGAAAAAGGCAGGCTGGCTATGATTGAGGTTGGCGAGAAGAAGACCCCTGTTTAATAACCAGGCATTCAGAAAAAACAGCTAGATTGAGACTGCAAATTTATGTGCCCTGGCTGTTCAAAGGTTTTGATAAATGCTTTATTCCGTTTTTCAATTGATGGAGTCGATTATAAACAGCATTAAATGACCTCGACCCGTATTTCGTCCCGGCTAATTTACAGATAAGCTGATATAGGGCTGTCAGTATTCTGATTTTGACACCCAATTGTTTGGCGGTAGCCTGGGTTATTTGCAGGGCAAGCTTTGACTGCTCGATCAATCCGATTTCACCTGACTGTCTCGCGAGTAAAAACATTGAATTTGCATAAAATTCAAATTCGATGCTTTTTTCAGATAACTTGTAATTCATCATGGTCTGGTATATTTGTTCACGTGCCTTTATCTGATCTGCTAGCTGGCGTGCCCTGTCCGGGTTATTGACGCTGAATCGCTGTCCCCTGTGGCCGCGAAAATCAGTTAAATGTTTATTTACAAATTTTATCTTGGGTGACTGCAAGCCAATTCGACAATCGTATTCAAGATCTTCCTCGCAACTTAGCGGAAGAATTTCCCCGGCATTATCCAGCAGGGCCTTTCGGTAAATTGGCGTTGAGGTTGACCAGGCTCTTGAAATGATAAAACCCGGTAAAATTGAGGTCGCCCGGTGGTGTTCTTTTTTCCAGACGATGAATTCTTCAGGCGCTTCCCTGCGGTAATAGTGGGTAATGCAATAAACAATATCAGGCGAGTTAGCGCCGTTAAATTCATCCATAAAAAATTCGAACTTTTCAGGCTTTATTAAATCATCACTGTCTAAAAACTGAACGTATTCTCCACTTGCGTGGTTAAGCCCTTTTTGTCTGGCTGCCCCTGGCCCCTGATTTACTTGTCTGTAGAGCTTGATAATTTCAGCGTAACGTTCACTGAGCTGCTCCAGCACATCCACGCTGTTATCCGTTGAACCGTCATCAATAATAATAATTTCAAAATTTCTATAGGTCTGCGCCAACACCGATTCAACACATTCAATGATCAAATCCGGTCTGTTAAATACAGGAATAATACAGCTGATTAGGCCCTTGACTATATTTGTATTATTCATCCAGGCTCGAGCCCAGTGAGGTGCTGAGTTGAGCCGCTTTTTGAATCACAGCGAGCTTTAATTTTGATACATTTGTTTTGGTAAAGCGCTCACGCAAACCTGAAACCGTTAAGGCACCCAGGCACCGATTCGTGTGATTAAATACGGGTGCGGCAATGGCTGCAGTATATTTGTCACGTTCGCCAGAGGAAAAATAATATCCCTGAACTCGAATTTTTTTTAATACATCAGAGCGCTTATCCGTGTCGTTAAATGCCGTTAGCACTTTGCCGGCTGCGCCCTGGTGAAGCGGTAAATGTTCACCTTCAATAACAGTATGCTGTATTGCCTGCCTGGAATTCTCTCTATACAGGCAGACCCGCTGGTCTTCATGTTTTATATAAAACGATGCATTTTCATTGCTGTAAATTACAAGTTGCTTCAGCACCGGCCTTATCAGTGATTCTATATTCATGGATTGCTGGTACCTGTTTCCCAACTGCCACGGCTTGGGTCCCAGGCTGTATAAACCCGCCTGATCGCGTCGAATATAGCCGAAAGCCTCAAGCGAACCGATGAGTCTCAGTATTGTGCTTTTATAGTAACCGGTCGCCTTTGCAATATCTTTCAGACTTAAAGCATTCTGATCAATTGTAAAAGCCTCCAATATTGACAACGCACGATCCACGGCCTGCACCCGGTCTTTCGTCATGAGCTCATTCTGTATCTGTTGACATTGCATTAAAAGTTCTGTAGAACGAAATTATATTCTGTTTGGTAGAATTTTCAATGATCCAACATTTTTCTCCCCTGTCCAAATTTCGTGTTCTCGACATGACCAATGTATTAGCCGGTCCTTTTTGCTGCCACCAGCTTGCCCATATGGGTGCTGAAGTTATCAAGATTGAGGTGCCGGGCAAGGGAGATCTTGCCCGCCAGCTTGGCGCTGATGCACAGCTCAATGCCAGCTACATGGGCGTTTCATTCCTGGCGCAAAATGCCGGCAAAAAATCAGTCACAATCAATTTGAAAAAACCGGCGGGCAAAGCACTTTTCCTTGAAATCCTCAAGCAATGCGACGTCCTGGTTGAAAACTTCAGGCCTGGTGTAATGAAACGACTGGGACTTGGTTATGACGAATTAAAAAAACAGTCCCCATCATTGATTTATTGCGCAATTTCCGGATTCGGACAAGATGGTCAACTGCATGATTTACCCGCATACGATCAGATTATTCAGGGCATGTCGGGGGTAATGAGTATAACCGGTGATGCGGATACGGCACCCTACAGAGTAGGGTATCCAATTTCAGACACCATTGGCGGGCTGACGGCAGCATTTGCTATTTCCGCTGCCTTGGCCGGCCGAAACGCAACAACACAGGCTGGCTGCTTTATCGATATTTCAATGCTGGAGTCGACCATGGCGACCATGGGCTGGGTGATCTCTAATTTGCTTGTCGCCGGACAGCCGCCAATGGCGCTTGGAAATCAAAACGTGACGGCATGCCCGTCAGGTACTTTCAAGACCGCCGAGGGTCTGTTGAATATTGCCGCCAATAAGCAAGAGCAGTTTGAAAGTTTATGTGAAGTACTCGGCTGTTGTGAGCTCAAATCCGATGACAGGTTTATTAATCGGCAACGCAGACTTGCAAACCGGCAGCAATTAAATCACGAATTGGAGCGATTGCTAGGGTCTCATTCGGCATCTTACTGGCAACAAAAATTGAATCAGGCGGGGGTGCCATCGGGGCCGGTACTGAGCGTTGCCGATGCATTAAAACATCCACAAATCAAAGCCAGGGGCATGATCGGCAAATTTAAAAACGTTCCCGGTGTGGGCAGGGATATTGATCTCGTACGCACGGCCGTCAAAATTAACCGGCAGCCGCTGAAGGTGACTTCACCGCCACCCAGACTGGGGGAGCATACGGAACAGGTTCTCAGGGAAATGGGCGTAACTGAAAAGCAAATTAACCAATACCGCAAACAAGGTGTGATATGACTAAATCAGCAGAACGTGAAGTGAGCGACTGGTGGCAAACATCAATCATAGAGATGGCACCGGGTAAAATCCGATATTGCGGATACCCGGTGGAGGAATTAATTGGCAACATCAGTTTCTCACAAATGATCTGGTTATTGTTGCGAGGTGAATTACCCAACCGGGCGCAGGCCAAACTGCTGGATACCGCCCTGATGTCTGCCGTTGATCATGGCCCGCAAGCGCCTAGCATAGCCATTGCCAGGATGGCGGCTACCTGCGGTGTGGGATTAAACAATGCCATTGCGTCTGCCGTAAATGTATTGGGCGATGTCCACGGCGGCGCTGGTGAACAGGCGATGGAATTGTTCTACAGGATAAAGCGAAGAATAGCGCATACGGATTCGTTCGAAACCGCCGCTGCAGCTGAGCTGGATACAGTTCTTGAAAGCGAAAGCAGATTTGTACCGGGTTACGGTCATCGTTTTCATCCGGTTGATCCGCGCGCGCCGAGATTGCTGGAACTGGTTGATCAGACCGCTGATCGCTGTTTGATCGACGCTGAATTCGCAGACATCGCCCGCGCCGTGGAGAAATCGCTGGCGCAGCGAAAGGGCAAACTGATACCGCTTAACATTGATGGTGCCACTGCCGTCATTTATGCCAGTCTTGGTTTTGCACCGCCGCTTGCAAGAGGTTTGTTTTGCCTGTCGCGCAGTGTAGGCATCCTGGCGCATGCATGGGAGCAAACCCAGCAGGGTGGACGCAATAAAGGCCCGCTGCCTCGTACGATGAACTGGTCCTATACGGGTGAGTTACAACGTGGTTTAGATTAATGTATACTCATTCAGCTAAAATTAAATACACACGAGGTTTAAAACCATGAAATTGCTAAAGTATATTATTCTGGCGACTGCACTATCGATCT
>JAHEKD010000204.1:2277-5452 GCA_024638545.1 Gammaproteobacteria bacterium | reverse complement strand
TGAACTGAATGGCAGTACCTGCCAAACGGCGCGAGTGTCTCTAACTAATCTGGCGCCCACCGCGATTCGTGTTCCTGAAGCAGAATCTGTTTTACAGGGAAGCCAGATTGATGAATCCGTCATCGAGCAGGCGGCACAGGCGGTGATGACAGCCTGTGATCCTGCCGAAGATCTACGTGGTGATATTGAATATAAAACGCATATGGGCGGTGAAATGTCGCGCCGTGCAATTCGTGAGGCCGCTCAACTAGCAGGAGGACAATAAATATGTCGAAGATACAGGTCAGCTTTAAATTAAATGGTAAGGATGTAGATGTGCTGGTTGAACCGCGCGATTTGTTAATTCACGTATTGCGCGAACAGCTCCAATCGACAGGCAGCCATATTGGTTGTGAAACCAGCCACTGCGGTGCCTGCACTGTAGATATTGACGGTGAGTCAATAAAATCCTGTACCGTTCTTGCGGTGCAGGCTCAGGGCGCGGAGCTGATCACCGTAGAGGGCCTGGCGCAAAACGGTGAGCTCCATCCTTTGCAACAGGCATTTATGGATGAACACGGCTTGCAGTGCGGGTTTTGCACCCCGGGCATGTTAGTGCGGGGTTATCGCTTTTTACAGGAAAACCCTGACCCGAGTGAAGATGAAATTCGTTACGCGATGGCCGGTAATCTCTGTCGCTGCACCGGCTACCAGAATATCATCAAATCGATTCAAAAAGCTGCAGTTGATATGAAAACTGCCAACGCCACAAGTGCAGAATAAGGGGGAAGCTATCATGGGCAAATCAGAAAGTTTAAAAAGACAGGACGAACTAAAAGGCATTGGTTGTGCACGCAAGCGCAAAGAGGATCCACGGTTTATTCAGGGCAAGGGCCTGTATGTTGATGACGTTAAATTACCCGGTATGCTTGCCGGGGCAATCGTCAGAAGCCCGTATGCTCATGCTCGCATAACATCCATCAACAAGGAAAAAGCGCTGGCCATGCCGGGTGTGCATGCGGTAATTACCGCAGAAGATCTAAAACCGCTGGGCTTGCACTGGATGCCAACGCTGGCAGGCGACAGCCAGGCGGTGCTTGCGGACGAAAAAGTCTGTTTTCAGGAGCAGGAAGTGGCGATGGTGATCGCGGATGATCGTTACATCGCGGCCGACGGTGTCGAGCTGGTGGAAGTCGAGTACGAGATGCTGACGCCGGTGGTAAATCCACAGCAGGCAATGGACGAGGATGCACCGATTATTCGTGAAGATCTGGTTGGCAAGGACGAAGCCGGGCAGGGAAAACGTAAACACAATAATCATATTTTTACCTGGGAGGTCGGTGATAAAGAGGCCACTGACCGGGTTTTCAGCGACGCCGAGGTCACGGTACGTGAGGAAATTTTAAACCCGCGTGTCCACCCGAGCCCGCTGGAAACCTGCGGCTGTGTCGCTTCTTTTGACAAAGTCAAAGGCGAGATGACGGTCTACATCACTTCACAGGCCCCGCACGTGGTGCGCACCGTAGTGACGTTGCTGTCGAATATTCCTGAAAATAAAGTGCGTGTTATCAGCCCGGACATCGGCGGTGGATTCGGTAACAAGGTCGGAATTTATCCTGGTTATGTGGTTTCGATGGTGGCGTCGATCGTGCTGGGCGTGCCGGTAAAGTGGATTGAGAACCGTATTGAAAATCTTTCTACGACCGCGTTTGCGCGTGATTATCACGGTATTGGTGAACTGGCAGCCGATTCACAGGGGCGAATTAAAGCCCTGCGGTTCAGTGCGCTGGCTGATCATGGTGCATTTAATTCGCATGCACAGCCAACTAAATGGCCAGCTGGTTTTTTCAATATTTGTACAGGCTCTTATGACATTCCCGTCGCTTATGCGAGAGTGGATGGTGTTTATACCAATAAGGCCCCAGGCGGGGTAGCGTATCGATGCTCTTTCCGTGTAACCGAGGCGGTGTACTTGATCGAGCGCATGATTGACGTGCTGGCTCAAAAACTCAATATCGACAAGGCTGAGATTCGCCGGCGCAATTTCATACGTGAAGACCAGTTCCCTTATCAGTCAGCACTGGGCTGGGAATTTGACAGCGGTAACTATCTGCCTGCGCTGGAAAAAGTATTAGAGGCCTGTGACTATGAAGGCCTGCGCCGTGAGCAGGCTGAGAAGCGTGCCAACGGCGAATTGATGGGGATTGGCCTGGCGACCTTCACCGAAATCGTGGGTGCTGGTCCCAGCAAAAACTGCGATATTCTCGGTGTCGGTATGTTCGATTCCTGCGAGATTCGAGTTCACCCAACCGGCAGCGCAATTGCCCGCATGGGAACGATTACCCAGGGTCAGGGACATGCTACCACCTATGCGCAAATTGTGGCGACTGAGCTTGGCCTGCCATCAGAAGAGATAGAAGTCGAAGAAGGTGATACGGATACAGCACCTTATGGTTTAGGGACATATGGTTCCCGCAGTACTCCGGTAGCCGGGGCCGCCACGGCGCTGGCTGCCCGCAGTATTCGTGCCAAGGCCCAGAAAATTGCTGCGCATTTACTGGAGGTTAGCCCGGATGATCTAGAATGGGATGTTGACCGGTTCCAGGTAAAAGGTAACCCGGAAGCCGTCAAGACGATGAAGGAAATTGCCTGGGCAGCGTATAACGACGTGCCGGAAGGCATGGAGATGGGTCTGGAAACCGTTAACTACTACGATCCGCCTAATTTCACATTCCCGTTCGGGATCTATCTATGTGTGGTTGATATCGACAGGAAAACCGGCGTCACCAGCATTCGCCGATTTTATGCCCTGGACGATTGCGGAACAAGAATCAATCCAATGATCATTGATGGCCAGATTCACGGGGGTCTGAACGAAGCCTTTGCCGTGGCCATGGGACAATTGATCAGTTTTGATGAGCAGGGTAATCTGCAGGGTAATACCTTTATGGATTACTTCATACCGACTTTCATGGAAACCCCGCATTGGGAAACCGACTACACTGTGACACCCTCTCCACATCACCCGATTGGTGCAAAAGGGGTGGCTGAGTCGCCACATGTCGGCGGTATACCCTGTTTTTCCAATGCCATAATTGATGCGTTTGCACACAAAGGCATTACCCATATCGATATGCCACATACTGCCTATAACGTATGGAAGACTATACACAGCCTGGGTCTGGATAAATAATTT
>JAHEKD010000204.1:0-2247 GCA_024638545.1 Gammaproteobacteria bacterium | reverse complement strand
GCTGGAACATACAGTCCATAGCGCATGGCAGTTACTAAGTAACATCGAGGAGGTAGCGGCATGCATGCCCGGCGCGCAGATTGTCGAAGTGGTGGATGAAAACAATTATAAAGGCACAGTGAAGGTCAAGCTCGGGCCCGTGACGATGTCTTTCAAAGGGGATATCGAGGTACAGTCTATTGATGCCGACAAGCAGCAAATTCACCTGGTTGCTGAGGGCACCGACAGCAAAGGCACTTCCAGCGCCAATATGGATTTAACCGCGCACATAGAAAAAGGCGAGAACACTGAATCGGCATTAATGGGTGATGCCTCGGTTACGGTGAGCGGCAAACTGGCTAACTTCGGTGCACGCATGATGTCGCAGGTTTCCGATCAGATCCTGGAGCAGTTCGCGGATAATTTCAGAACAAAACTCGCAGCCCTGGCTCAAGACACTTCAAGTGAAGCCGGGGACGGCAGCGATGACAGCAGCAAATCCGAATCACAGGCAGCAGCTGTGAAGCCGCCGGCTGCGGAAAATGAAATCAATGGTTTCAAGTTTGCCTGGAACGCCTTGATTGGTTTCATAAAGAGCTTCTTCCGACGCTCCAATTAAGCAATGCTTTATGGTTCCGGCTTTAGAACAGCTTAAACAACAAGCCGAACAGGCGGGCTATATCGCGGATAAGGCATTATCCATGAGCCTGTGGCTAATGCTGGAGCTGGAGCGTCCTTTATTATTAGAAGGCGACGCCGGGGTAGGAAAAACCGCGGTCGGAAAGACCATGGCGACTATCCTGGATCGTCCATTAATTCGACTGCAGTGCTATGAAGGTCTGGATGTGAATGCCGCTGTCTATGAATGGAATTATCAGCGTCAGCTGCTGAATATCCGCATGCTTGAAATGCAAGCGCAAACAATGGTTGAAAGCGAATTATTTTCCGATCGTTTTTTATCCGAACGACCTTTGCTTCAGGCGATTCGTGGCGAGCAGCCCAGCGTATTGCTGATCGACGAAATTGATCGGGCAGATGAGGAGTTTGAAGCTTATTTGCTTGAGGTGTTGTCAGATTTTCAAATCAGTATTCCGGAACTGGGTACGATAGCGGCAAGCAGCATACCCAGCGTGATACTTACATCGAATGGGACGCGCGAATTAAGTGACGCCTTGCGCCGCCGATGTTTGTACCATTACATCGATTATCCTGGTTTCGACAAAGAGTTGGCGATTGTAAATGCGCACATTCCCGATATTAATACTAAACTTGCTTCTCAGATTGTCGCCTTCGTGCAGCAATTGCGCCGGGAGGATTTACGCAAAACACCGGGTGTTGCTGAAACCCTGGACTGGACTTGTGCGCTTTTGAAACTGGATTTGAAAAGTCTGGGTGACAGCTCTGAAGCAGTATTAGCCACTTTGGGGTGCCTGCTAAAAACACGCGAAGATGTTGATAACATGCCAAAAGTCGTAGTCGAAAAACTGCTTGCAAAAGCAGGGTGAATAAATCATGGCCGCGCCGCAACTGATGAACGGTTCATTAACCCGGCAACAGCTCGAGCAGCGCGTCAACGAGCGGTTAGTCGGTTTTGTTCGCTATGCCCGGGAAAATCGTTTTCTTGTCGGCATGGCAGAAACTCTGGACTGCCTGCGTGTGATTGCGCGTATTGGTATTAGCTATAAGCCCAGACTCAAGCTGGCACTCAAAAGCCTGATGTGTTCCAGTGCAGATGACTGGGAGCGTTTTGACCGCCTGTTCGATCTGTACTGGCAGCACCAGAGTGGACAGCAGCAAACTCAGACCAGTCTCGGAGGGGGTGGCACGCGTGCGGGTTTAACGGCGGTGGAAACAGGCCGGCCGCGTAATGGCGGCGACAATCAATTTGATGTGCCTGACGCTGATGAGATCGATGGCACGGGTATACAGGATGGCCGCTTAACCCAGACTGGGGCCAGCGCCGGCGAGTCTCTTGAGAGTAAAGATTTCAAGCATATTAATCAAGCTGCAGAACTGCGTCAAATGGAAGAGATGGCGGAAAAGTTAGCGCGTAAGATTCGTCGTCAGATTCTCAGGCGCCTGCGCCTAAACCAGCGAGGCAAGAAGATTGACCTGCGCCGATCATTGCGAAAGAGTCTGTCATACGGCGGTGAGGTCTTTGAGCTGCAGCGCCGTCGTCGCCGGGTGCAGTTACCCAAGCTGGTACTGATGCTGGATGTATCGCGTTCCATGAGTGTTTACAGTTATCTGTTTTTACGCTTTGCGCGC
>JAHEKD010000203.1 GCA_024638545.1 Gammaproteobacteria bacterium | reverse complement strand
CGTCTTGCCGATGCCGGCCTCGCCAGCAATGACGGCCGACGCTGGTGATGAAATCAGCCCACTAGCGGGCATCATTAAAAAAATCGACGTGAGCCTGGGACAGGCGGTTAAGGAAGGCGAGAAAATCATTCAGATTGAGGCAATGAAAATGATCACGCCTGTCATTGCACACCGCGCCGGCAAGGTGAGCAAGCTTCACGTCAAGGTGGGCGATGTCGTGGATGCCGGTCAGCCGCTGCTGACAATCGCTTAGCCGGTATACAATGATGGAATCAGTCGAGATTCTGGATTTAGGGCTGTTTCAGGGATTGGCTACCCTTGCTGCATCTGAACCAAAAATAATGGCGATGCGGATATTTCTTATTGCGCTCGGTTTTTTGTTTATCTACCTGGCGCGCAAGGGCGTGCTTGAATCACTGATCATGATACCCATGGGCCTTGGTATGGCGACTATTAATGCCGGTGTTTTATTCTGGGAGCAACCCACGGCTGAGAATCCCAGCGGTGAACAGGGCACTCTATTTCTTAATGCGCTGGCGAAAAACACTGACGAGGTGGTCACCTGGCTGCAGATCGACTGGCTGCAGCCCATTTATACACTCACCTTCAGTAACGGTCTTATCGCCTGCCTGGTGTTGATGGGTGTCGGTGTGTTGCTGGATATCGGCTTCGTCATGGCGAGGCCGTTTCAGAGTATGTTTATTGCACTGTGTGCAGAGCTTGGTACGGTGCTGGCATTTCCACTGGCCATCGCAATGGGTCTGCCGCTTGGAGATGCAGCATCGGTAGCGACAATCGGCGGTGCGGACGGGCCGATGATCCTGTTCACCTCGCTGATACTCTCTCCTGAACTGTTTGTACCCATTACCGTCGTCGCCTATCTCTATCTGGGGCTGACCTATGGCGGTTATCCCTACCTCATAAAGCTGCTGGTACCTGAACATATCCGGGCCATAAAAATGCCTGAAGAAAATCTGCCGGAGATCACCTCGGAAGAAAAAATCGTCTTTTGTGTGATTGCCTGCACGGTATTGTGCCTGCTCTTTCCTGTAGCCGCGCCGCTGTTTTTATCACTGTTTCTGGGCGTTATCATCCGCGAGAGCGATCTCATCAAGTACGCCGAGGTTTTTGGCGGCACGGTACTTTATACGGCAACCTTTTTTCTCGGGTTGCTGTTGGGGGTTCTGTGTGAAGCCAATACCCTGCTCGACAAGTCGGTGCTTATACTGCTCGTGCTCGGCATTTTTGCACTGTTACTGTCGGCCATTGGCGGAATTTTAGGGGGCTATATTCTTTATTTTGCTACTGGCAGGAAATACAATCCGGTGATCGGCATCGCCGGGGTAAGCTGCGTGCCGACCTGTGCAAAAGTGGCGCAAAAAAGCGTATCTTCAGCCAATCCTGATTCCATTATCCTGCCGCATGCGCTGGGGGCCAGTATCAGCGGCGTGATTACTTCGGCAATTTTTGCCAGTATTTTTATCTCCGTGGTTAAAAAAATGCAGGCTGCGGAACGGCTGGCCCAGGCTATACCGCCTGGTTAGCGATTTGACAGAACCGAGATACGCCAGGACGAATCCGTTGATATAAAGGCAAATCCAGTGAATCATTATGTTTTGGCCTGACCTGCAGATGTACAAGAAAAACCTGCTTTCCCGTCTGGCTGCCGCAAATATGTGCTGCGGGCGAATTCTTGACATGTTGCTCCAAAAAAGTCAAAAGTGATGAAAATTCGGACCAGATCAAAATATGTCCACTGGTTACCCGGCATTCTTGTAGCCTTGCTTGGTGTTGGCATTGCCCGGCTGCTCTCGCCCGCACTGCCCGAAGCATATCAGTCGGCGGCCTTCATCATCGGAACCTGTATCGCCATTGCCGGAATATTTATCACCGCAGCAGCCTCGACCAGATCAAAACGTAATGCTAAGGTCGACGAGCAAAAATAAACTTGCTATGGTTAACGCAGCAAACAGTTATATATTAAACCATATTAAATATAATGCCGTTCCAAAAGACCAAAGGAACAGCTTCAGAATAAGTCCGATTAGTGCAGGCAGCGCTTGTATAAAAGTAATTTTCAGCTTGCACTTAAGCCGCCATAGTTACCGTCAATGAGAATGCAGGCCAGAAAAAAGAGCTTGGAGTGCATACCGCTCTCGCCCAGCAGAATTCCTTGGAGGGTTTTTTCATTATATATGAAACCCGTTATCCCATGAATCGCGTCAGGCTGCTGTGACAATCCCGAAAAATTCTGAAGATCGCGAACGGCGACCTCTGATTCCCGCTGTCTCGATTCGATCAACACGATTATTCATCTTTTAAAACTGTACCAATACGACAAATTAGAGAGATTCGGTATTGTTTCATTACCTGTTAAAGTGACGCATGACTAAATTAAAAGGCTGGTAGTTTGTCTTAATATTGCGCTGTAAAATTTATTCTGGTATTTTGATGTAAAGGGTAGTTATCATAATTATAATAATGTTTTGCGCAGAGATAACAATATAATAAATGAAAACTGACTTTTCTGATTTTGGTGATCTGTACGTGTCTTCTTCTAGCGATCATGAGGAGATGATTGACTATATCTGTTTAAATTCTGCCGGCATGCTTAATCTGATTTTTACACCTTTTAACTCAACGCTAACAAATAAAAATGAAATTAATTCAGAAAGAAGGGTATTTTCTTGGACAAGATATTAGTACCCAGTTTACATGTCACCATGATGGAAACGGGCCGTTATTAATAATATTACGGAACTGTGTTCCGGAGTGACGCATTGACGCGCCATAAAAATTAAACATTCGAGGTATGGAATGGTAGATCAAAATAAAACAGTCGTCATAGAGGGCGGCAAAGCTGTATCTATTGATGAATCACAAAAGGAGATACAGGATTTATTTGATGTAGAGCACTATGCAAGCTTTGAAATCCCGAGTGGGCGCAGCGCCACATCCCGGGAAACAGTTGATAAAGTTTCAGCTGATAATGTTCTCGAGGTTAATATCGAGGGCGACATTACCTTATTTGTTCGCCGTGATGATTACGAGAAAGAATTTGCGACAGCGTCCAGATCTGCCGATGATGATCAGCTGGTTATTGATCATATCAGGGCAGGCAGGCCGTCGAGAGGGGTAAAAGACTGGGTCATCAGGGCGCTCGATTTCTTTCGCGTCCCGATTGCGGACAATGCCGGACTGGAAATATGTAAAAAATTTGAGAAAAAAACAGTTGAGAAACCGGGCCTGAATAAAATTATTATCAGCGGCTCAGGTGATGACGCACAGATAGATTTTAAAAAAGCAACATTAGGAAAGGCACCTGAGTCGCCGGTGCTGGTATTTATCCACGGCACGGCATCAAATACGCAGGGCAGTTTTGGTGAATTATTTAAAAGCCTGGCGCTTAGCTCGCAACTTTCTGAATTCTACGGTTCTGATTTGTACGCTTTCGAGCATTACACACTAACCGAAAGCCCGATTGAAAACGCCATTGAGCTGGCGAACTCGCTGCCTGACAATGCAAACGTTCACCTTGTCTCGCACTCCAGGGGAGGACTGGTTGGCGAACTTTTATGCAGGGCAACAAAGGTAAAGGGTCAGCCCGTTAATGCCCAGGAACTGTCATTTTTCAAGAAACGAAAAGCAGAAATTCTCGATGAGCTTGACGACGATATAAAAAAGGATGTCGAAAAGGCCTATGATGTCCAGCTGGCAAACCTGAAGAAATTAAGTGACCTGTTAAGAAGTAAAAATCTTACTGTTAGCCGATTTGTTCGCGTTGCCTGCCCGGCAAGGGGCACTACCCTGGCATCCGGTCGTCTCGATAGATGGCTATCGGTAATATTCAATCTGGTTGGTTACATTCCTGCACTGAAGGTGACGCCGTATTACGCCTTGCTTAAAAATTTCATTATTGCACTGGTTAAGACTCGAACCAAGCCGCAGGTGTTACCTGGCCTCGAGGCGCAAATGCCAGGTTCGCCGCTGATCAGTTTGTTAAATTCCAACCTGGACGCAATATCGGCAGATTTAACGGTTATCTCCGGAGATATTGAAAAAAAGGGTCTGTTGGGAAAAATCGCACTCTTTTTTACTGATCAATTTTATGAAGACAACCACGACCTGGTCGTAAATACATCGTCCATGTTCGGCGGTGGCGAGCGTGAACAGGTACCGCGCTATTATTTTGACCAGGGCGACAACGTTAGTCATTTTAATTACTTTCGAAACAATAAAACCTCCAGCAGAGTGTTGCATGGCTTGACGGGTGATGCGGTTCTGCTGGAATCCAGTTTTATCAACAAGCTTCCGGAGCTTGAACGTCCGATTGCAAGATCGACAGTGGTACACACAGAACCCCGTCCTGTCGTATATGTATTGCCAGGTATCCTGGGCAGTGAACTCAGCATCAAGGACACCAGAATTTGGGCTGATAAATGGGAGCTGATCAGAGGCGGCCTCAGCAAACTGTCAATCGAAAAGGAAAACGTAAAACCAAGTAATGTGATTGAACTGGCCTATGCGAAGTTAATTGATTATTTAAGCATCGATCATGAAGTCATTCCCTTCTGCTATGACTGGCGTCTATCGCTGACGATGGAGGCTAAACGGTTGTCCGGATCAGTCAGCAAATCGATAAAAAAGAATCAAAGTCACGGTTTGCCTGTGAGCATCATCGCACATTCAATGGGTGGCCTGGTTGTCAGAATGATGATTGCCCGGCACCGGAAAGTCTGGGAAAAAATGATTGCCCATGAAAAAAGCAGGTTTATCATGCTTGGGACACCGAACGCAGGTTCATATTCAATACCCAGGGTTCTGGTTGGCCAGGAAAAATTAATCAAGCTGCTGGCACTCATCGATTTGAAAAACTCAAAAAAAGAGATTCTGGAAATCATCAGCCAGTATCCCGGCATATTGAATATGTTGCCTGTCAACCCCAATCCCGCGGACCTCGATCTTTATTCTCCAGACACGTGGGAAACAATTGCCGGGCTTGGTAAAGGAAAAACCCCGGTTCCTTTACTCAACCCATTGAATCAGGCCAGGGAAATTCGTACGCTGCTGGATACCGTTGTGTTTAGCGATGAAAAGCCCGGCAAGGTGATTTATTTGGCAGGTAAAGACAAAGAAACGCCGGTGAATATATCTATCGGGGCTGACAGGGTCAGGTTTCAGGCAACCGCAGATGGTGATGGAAGAGTACCCTGGAACACAGGTATTCCAAAAAATATTCCGACATGGTTTATCGATGCTGTACACGGTGACCTGGCAAACCACGAACCTTCATTTAAAGCCATAAAAGAGTTGCTTGTCAGCGGTACAACGACTGCTCTTTCTAAAGACAGACCGGCGAGAGCAAGAGGGGTTCCTGAAGTATTTGATTTACCCGCTGATGAAGTTGAGTTTCAACCTGACGAGAACGACATACGAAGGGCAGCCCTGGGGGCATCATCAAATTTTGTCAGAACT
>JAHEKD010000202.1 GCA_024638545.1 Gammaproteobacteria bacterium | reverse complement strand
TCCATTCGCACAGCGCTCATTGGCTGAATTTTATAAAAAAGGTCTCGGTATTGATGCCAATCCGTCATTAGCTGCTTACTGGCAACAAACCTCGGACGATAATTTAAAAAAACTTCAAGATAACTAAGTTTACAGGCGTCTGGCGCGCGGCCTTTGCATTTAAGTTTTTAATCCATTAGAATAGCCTGCCTTCGTTCTCCTTGCTTCACCGGATTGTCCGGGAAGCTGACTACATCCATAGGGAGTTATTAAATGAGACATTACGAAATAGTATTTCTGGTGCATCCTGACCAGAGTGAACAGGTGCCGGGTATGGTGGAACGCTACCGCACGCTGGTTGAAAATTCAGGCGGAAGCGTGCATCGCCAGGAGGATTGGGGCAGAAGGCAGCTTGCCTACACCATCAATAAAATTCACAAAGCCCATTACATAATGATGAATATCGAGTGTAATGAAGAGATACGTGAAGAATTGGAAAGCATTTTTAAGTATAACGATGCGATCATTCGTTCAATGATTATCAAGCGCAATCGTGCGATTAACGAACCTTCTCCTTTAGTGGAGGAGGACGATAGCCGTGCAATACCAGGTTCAACATCCGCACCAGCTTCTGCAAGCGTTGCACAAGCCGGAAATGATAGCGCTGAAAAGACTGGCAGTTCAAAGGATGAGTCAAAAGAGGATCAAACAAACGAGGAGGCCGCATAGTGAGTCGCTATTTTAGAAGACGTAAATTTTGCCGATTTACAGCTGAAGGTATCACCGAGATTGATTACAAGGACCTGGATATTCTCAAAAGCTACATAACAGAAACCGGTAAAATCATCCCCTCACGAAATACGGGCACAAAAGCGCGTTATCAAAGACAGCTGGCCACTGCCGTAAAAAGAGCAAGGTTTATTGCATTGCTGCCTTACACTGACCAGCATGATCGCTAACAGGTGAATCATGGAAATTATCTTATTACAAAAAATTCAAAACCTGGGCCAGCTGGGTGACGTAGTGAACGTGAAACCTGGTTATGCCAGAAACTACCTGATTCCACAGGGCATGGCAGTGCGTGCATCTGAAAGTGCCAAGGCCGACGTGGAGTCACGCAAATCAGAATTAGTGGCAAAAGAGAAGGACCTGTTAGCAAAAGCCCAGGGTCGTGCAGATATCCTTAACGGCATGATGATCGAAATTCCTGCCAGAGCTGCTGAAGAAGGCAAATTATTTGGTTCAGTATCCGCAATTGATATCGCTGATACAGTGACAAAAACTGGTAATGAGCTTGAACGATCAGAAGTTTTAATGCCGGACGGTCCAATTAAGGAAATCGGTGACTATCAAATAGATATACATCTGCATCCCGAGGTCAATGCACAGCTCAATCTTAAAGTGATCCCTGAAGATATTGATTGATCTTACTAGCTTGCAGGAAAGCCAAGAAAGCGGTGCATGCGCACCGCTTTTTTATTGCATCAGGGTTTATTGACACGAATATCTTATATACAATGATTTGATGGTCCAGCACACCCAATCTGATAACATTACCCAAATAATGAAGGTACCGCCCCAGGCAATTGAGGCTGAACAGTCTGTACTGGGCGGATTAATGCTGGATAACGAACGTTTTGACGATGTGATTGACACGGTTGCCGAAAACGATTTTTATACCCACGCACACCGGCTAATTTTCAATGCTGTTGTTAGTCTGCAGTCGGAAAATCATCCCGTTGACCTGGTCACGGTGCGTGATTTACTGGATAAACGTGAAAAACTGGATGCGGTGGGCGGGCTGGCCTATCTCGACCTGCTGGTCAGGAACACACCGGGTACAGCCAACCTGGTGACTTATGCGGAAATTATTCGCGAACGCTCGATCTTGCGCCAGCTAATCAGTGCCGGAAATAAAATTATTGAGACCTCCTATAGTCCGAATGACCAGCAGCCACGTGAGATCCTGGATCAGGCAGAAAAAATTATATTTGATATTGCCCAAAATCATGCCGGCAGCTCGAGCAGTTTTAAATCGGCAAGAGATCTGGTTGCCATTACGGTCGATAAAATTGAAGAACTCATACAGACTAAAGGCCAGCTCACGGGCATGAATACCGGATTTATAGACCTGAACGAGATGACGTCCGGTCTTCAGCGCTCCGATCTGGTTATTGTTGCCGGACGTCCTTCCATGGGTAAAACATCATTTGCCATGAATGTCGTTGAAAATGTGGTGCGTGAGGATAAACTTGCTGTTGCTGTTTTTAGTCTGGAAATGCCCGCTGAACAGTTAATAATGCGATTTTTAAGTTCGCTTAGTCAGGTGAGTATAAAAAATATCCGTTCAGGCCAGCTAACCCAGGCTGATATCGATACACTTTCTTCCAGCTCACGCATACTGGGCGATTTGCCAATCTATATTGATGATACGCCAGGTATCACTTCCCTGGAAATTCGCAGCCGCGCACGGCGCCTGGCGAGGACAATGGATGGCAAGTTGGGTTTAGTCGTGGTTGATTATTTACAGCTAATGCAGGGTACCACAGATAATGAAAATCGTGTCGCCGAGTTATCGAACATGACCCGTTCGCTTAAAATGCTGGCCAAGGAGCTTGATGTTCCGGTAATGGTACTGTCCCAGCTAAGTCGTAACCCAGAACAGCGTCCCAATAAACGCCCCATCATGTCAGATCTTCGTGATTCAGGTGCAATCGAACAGGACGCTGATGTCATCCTGTTTGTCTATCGCGATGAAGTTTATAATGAAGACAGTCCGGATAAAGGCAGCGCTGAGCTTATTATCGGAAAGCAGCGCAACGGTCCTGTGGGAACAATTCGCTTAACGTTTCGGGGTGAATTTACGCGTTTCGAGAGCTATGTCCCGAATTTCAATCAAAATTTCTAATGCCTCACGTGCTTGCCCGCATCGACCTTGCGGCACTGAGGTCAAACTACAACACTGCCAAAGACTTAGCTCCAAATAGTTTTAATTTTGCGGTAATTAAAGCAGATGCCTATGGCCACGGCAGCGTCCAGTGTGCCAGGGCTCTGCATCAGGCTGACGGCTTTGCAGTTGCCACAATCGAAGAGGCTGTGCAACTTCGGCAGCATGATATTGATAAACCCGTTCTGGTCTTATCGAGATTCTGTCAGCCCGATGAGGTCAAGGATGTGCAAAATTTTAACCTGATGCCGGTTATCCACAGCCATTATCAGCTTGATATTCTCATAAGCAAACATAATTCCAGACAACCGATAAACGCCTGGCTTAAGGTTGACACGGGGATGAATCGACTGGGCATGAATGCAGGTGAATTTTTATCCATGCTGAATCGAATTGAGAATTCCGGCTGCGTCAATGCGGTTGGACTGATGACGCATCTTGCCTGTGCAGACGAGACTGACAATGAATTTACAGCTGTTCAGCTCAAAAATTTTCATAAATTGGCTATTAAAACCAACCTGCCTTTAAGTATTGCAAATTCTGCTGGCATCATCGCCTGGCCTGACACACGTAAACACTGGAACCGTCCGGGTCTGATGCTGTACGGTGTATCGCCACTGAGCCCTAATAAAACTACCGGCAGCAACAGCCCGATCGATAAAGCGATGGACAAAAAGCTTCAGCCGGTCATGCGTTTAGTTTCAAGGCTGATCAGTATCAGAACATTAAAACGCGGCGAGGGGATTGGATACGGCCAAACGTTTGTGGCCGATGAGGATATCAATGTAGGTATAGTTGCCTGTGGTTATGCGGACGGATATCCGCGTCACGCCGGTACCGGCACGCCCATACTGATTTGCGATAAACCCAGTCGCTTACTGGGCAGGGTATCTATGGATACGCTGGCGGTAGATTTGACTCCAGTCTCTGATGCCACGGTAGGTTCGCCGGTGTTGCTATGGGGGAGTTCAAGGTTATCTGTAAAAGAGATAGCAGGGCACGCTGGCACTATTGCTTATGAATTATTAACCAGTGTTTCAAATCGTGTCCCCCGGCAGTATATCGACTAATGGCCACGAAGTCGGTTTATCTATGCTCGCAATGCGCAGGTCAATTCCCTAAGTGGGCCGGTCAATGCCAGGATTGCGGCGCCTGGAATACACTCACGGAATCAACGGCGCCGGTCACTGCGAAAACCGCGATATCAAAGCGTTTTACCGAATTTATTGAGCCCAAAGCAGCGCAAAAATTATCCAGTATCCAGCCTTCAAAAACATTTCGTATTGCATCGGGTCAGGGTGAGCTGGACAGGGTGCTGGGAGGTGGATTAGTCCCGGGATCAGTTGTCCTTATTGGCGGCGATCCGGGAATTGGAAAGTCGACACTGCTACTGCAAGCCCTGTCGTCAATGAGTGAAAGCGTGTCGGTTTTGTATATATCAGGTGAGGAGTCCGTCGAGCAGATTGCACTCAGAGCGGAACGCTTGGGTATCTCGGGAGATAATATAGAGATTGTTGCGGACAATATGCTTGAGCGAACACTGAATTCCTGTCAACAAATCCATCCTCAGGTGCTGGTCATCGATTCAATCCAGACATTTTACAGCGATTCTTTTACTTCGTCGCCAGGTAGCGTCACGCAGGTTAGAGAGACTGCTGCTGCTTTCGTACGTTTTGCCAAGCAGACCGGTTGTGTCGTGATGCTGATTGGTCACGTAACAAAGGAGGGTGCTCTGGCGGGTCCGCGTATTCTTGAACATATGGTTGATGCAGTTTTATATTTCGAGGGTGACCGGTCATCAAGTTTCAGGCTGATTCGCGGCATCAAGAATCGATTTGGTGCTGTCAATGAGATCGGGGTTTTTGCCATGACTGATCAGGGCCTGAAGGAAGTCAGCAACCCTTCCGCGATGTTCATTTCAAGACAGTGTAAGTTCTCTGCAGGCAGTGTGGTGCTGGCAGCCATGGAGGGAACTCGCCCACTTTTAGTCGAGGTGCAGGCACTGGTGGATAAAAGTCCGCTGGCAAATCCGAGGCGATTAACGGTAGGGCTTGAGCCCAGCCGACTGGCAATGATATTAGCAGTTTTACATCGTCATAGCGGTTGTTCGCTTTTCGATCAGGATGTTTTTGTTAACGTTATAGGCGGTGTGCGTATCGTCGAACCTGCGGCGGATTTAGCGATTGCGATGGCGATTTTATCCAGTTTCCAAAACAAGGTGTTGCCGCCCGGACTCGCCGTATTCGGCGAGATAGGATTAACCGGTGAGATCCGGCCTGTACAGCGAGGTCAGGAGCGCATTAAGGAAGCAGCTAAACTGGGATTTGAACAGATATTGATTCCCAGAGCAAATACTGTAAAAACAGCAAAAAAAAATAAGAAAATTTATCCGCTCATGCACATAGACCAAATCACCAGCCTGATACGCGAGCTGTCATAAACCTTAGCCCGCATTTCTCACCGGACTACGTAGCGAGACGGTTAAAGGATGCGTCCTGAATGGGTTTTACGACCAAAGGCCGGCATTATGTTATCAGCATATCTGCCGG
>JAHEKD010000201.1 GCA_024638545.1 Gammaproteobacteria bacterium | reverse complement strand
GGATATCTTTGAATACCTGTGCGTATTACATATTCTGGATATATACATTACTCAACTTTACACAGGTATGAGATTGGTGACTATGTCTTGTATCTAAACTAGCTTATATCAATGGTTAATATTTCTCTGATTGGCGGCCAGCAACAATAGTGAGTTACCTAGCTTTAGCAAGAAAATGGCGGCCCCGCGATTTTTCACAAATGGTGGGCCAGGAACATGTGGTTAATGCACTAAAGCACGCACTCGACACAGATCGTGTCCATCATGCGTTTTTGCTGACCGGCACTCGCGGTATTGGTAAAACAACGCTGGCCAGAATTCTTGCTAAATCGCTAAACTGCCAGACCAACGGTGTGTCTTCAATGCCCTGTAATACCTGCAGCCACTGTATAGCCGTGGATGAAGGGCGTTTTATTGACCTGATAGAAGTTGATGCCGCCTCGCGAACCAAGGTGGATGATACCCGCGATCTCCTTGATAATGTCCAGTATGCACCAACCGTCGGTGAATACAAAATTTACCTCATTGATGAAGTGCACATGCTTTCAGGACACAGTTTTAATGCACTGCTAAAAACGCTGGAAGAACCACCACCACATGTCAAATTTGTCCTGGCCACGACTGATCCGCAAAAATTACCTGTGACTGTACTTTCAAGATGCCTGCAGTTTTACCTCAAAGTGCTAACTAATGAACAAATTTGCGCACAGCTTAAACGCATTCTCAAGAGTGAAGGCGTGGAATTTGAGCAAACGGCGTTAAGATTGCTGGCCAGATCGGCGAAGGGCAGTATGCGGGACGCACTCAGTTTGCTCGATCAGACTATTGCTTTTGGAGCCGGCAAAGTGGTAGAAAATCAGGTCAGGGCCATGCTGGGTCTGGTCGATGATCAATTTATCATGCAGATACTCGACGGCCTTGCAGATCAGAACGTCACAGATTTGCTTGCAGTTTGCGAGCAAATGAGCGTGAAATCGGTTGATTTTATTCACGCAATTGAGGAACTGACCGTGAAGTTTCATCAAATCAATGTGCTGCAGTTCTCGCCAGAAATTGATGTTGAAACCATCGTCGATAAAGATAAATTAATGACCTACACTGCACGTTTTGACAGGGAAACCCTGCAGTTATTCTATCAAATGGCTTTGCTGGGAAAGCGTGATATGTATCTGGCGCCTGACTTGAGAACCGGCATGGAAATGGCTCTGCTTAGAATGGTTGCCTTTGCACCATCATCATCAGAGGAGCCGCGGGTGATGGAGAATTCTGACAGGGTGTCCTCCGCCACCGGGAATATGACCAAACAGGTAAAAAAGAGTATACGGCCTGGCGCGGCTCCATCAGGAACTATGACAAAGGAAAACCGCAAACCAGCGAAGATTGAACAATCCGCAGCCGCATCGCCAGACTCCCCGCAGGCAGGAACCCGTTCGGATGAACAAAAAGCTGTACTGCGTTCATCAGGCTGGCCTGAGTTCGCGCAGGCATTAGGCGTGACCGGATTTGCGCGCGAAGTAGTGTTGAATTCAGTCTTGCGGGGTTACCACAATAATGTTGTGGAACTTGGCGTCGACGAAAGTTGCTCACACCTGGTAAATGATAAGCGCAAGATGCTGATTCAAAATGCATTTGCCAAAGTGCTGGACGGCGATGTCAAATTAAAGCTAAGCATCGGTGAGCTGGATCAAAAAACGCCGCAGCAGCTCGCTCAGCAAAAAAGAGACGAGGATTTGCAAAAGGCGGAAAATTCAATTATGAATGATCCTAATATTAAAGAGTTGATTGATACGCTGGATGCGAGCATTATTCCGGGGTCGATTAAAGCAACTTAAAATTGGGAGACAGTATGAAAGGTTTGGGAAACATCATGAAGCAGGCACAGGAGATGCAGGAAAAATTAAAGGCTGCCCAGGAAGAGCTGGCCTCGATCGAGATTGAGGGTGCTTCCGGTGGTGACATGGTAAAAGTGATCATGACCTGCAAATACGACGTCAAACGAATTACCATCGACCCCGTCCTGATGGAAGATGAAAAGGAAATCCTGGAAGATATGGTCGCGGCCGCCGTTAATGATGCCGTGCGCAAGGTGGAGAAAACCAGCCAGGAGAAAATGTCAGGCCTGACTTCAGGGCTAAACATTCCGGGGCTTAATCTGCCATTTTAATGGGTCCAACAAGTGCAATAGCTGCGCTACAGCAGGCGCTCAGATGTTTGCCGGGGGTGGGCCCCAAGAGTGCACAGCGCATGGCATTTCACCTGCTTGAAAGAAACCGGCAGGGCGCAGCTGAAATACTGGCTACCCTTGATAATGCGTTGAAATCAGTAAGGCACTGCAGCCGCTGTAACAATTTCAGCGCCAAAGAGCTTTGCAGTATTTGTGCTTCACCTGCACGCAACCCTGAGTTGCTGTGTGTGCTGGAAACACCGGCAGACCTGGAATCAGTAGAGCAAGCGGGTATATTTAAAGGCATGTATTTTGTACTGATGGGACACCTTTCGCCGCTGGACGGTATCGGACCAGATGAACTTGGTGTCAGAAATTTGATTGAGCTGCTGGAAACCAACGCCATTAATGAAATCATTCTGGCTACAAATTTAACCGTTGAGGGTGAAGCCACCGCAGACTACATTGGTGAAATTGCGAGAAAAAGATCCATTAAAGTGACTCGTCTGGCTCGCGGCCTGCCTATGGGCGGTGAGCTCGAATATATGGATCAGGGCACGCTCAGCCAGGCATTTGAAGGGCGGCGAGAATACTAGCCTGGATATTTCACCACCCGACTACGGCGACGGTCCCTTGCCACGCCCTGTGGGCATTTTACTCGGTCAGGGTCCTCGACATCGTGCCAACGATGCCTGCGGGCCCTTGTGCCGGCACATATGCTGATAACATAATGCCGGCC
Source organism: Gammaproteobacteria bacterium (assembly GCA_024638545.1). GTDB lineage: Bacteria > Pseudomonadota > Gammaproteobacteria > Arenicellales > JAHEKD01 > JAHEKD01. The sequence goes on along the minus strand of JAHEKD010000201.1, from coordinate 2,630 downwards.
TTTGGTCGTAAAACCCATACAGGCCGCATCCTTTAACCGTCTCGCTACGTAGTCCGGTGAGAAATGCGGGCTAGTTCGCAAATCCGAGTGATTCCGGAAACAGAGCAGTGCCGCCTGGATTCGTTGCAGATGATCCAGGCTAGCGTTTTACCGGGTCGTTTCATCCCTGTACCCGGGTGTCGCTAAACCTGCAGGTAAAGTGAAATAACTGCGGCTTTACAGATCATGCTGCCTTAAACTGCGCGAAGATCTGATCGGTCCTAGCGGCGCAAATAAAATCATTTCTTGAAACTCCCTTGGCAGAGTGGGTTGTAAATTCAACAATGCATTTTTTGTAGTGGATGTGCAGGTCAGGGTGATGGTCCTGTTGATCCGCCATCTCACCTACCCGCACGGCGAATGCGGGTCCCTCACTATAGCGACTGAATTTGAATGTCCGCGACAGCAGGTTGCGACTTTCATCATAATTCCAGTGCGGCGTCTGATTTAAATAATCAGAAATTTCTGCGGCTGAGAGAGATTGCGTAGTATGGGTACAATTCTCATCGATAAGCATGGTATATATCCCTCGATTTTGCTAGTCTTTATGCTAGCACAATACAGGAGACAGGAATGCCGCAGGATGGAAATTCGCTGGTTTGGATGGATCTTGAAATGACGGGTCTGTACCCGGAGAAAGATCGCATCATTGAAATGGCAACCATTATTACCGACCAGCATCTTAATATAATTGCTGAAGGACCGGTGCTGGCGATACACCAGGAAGATTCGTTACTTGAGCATATGGATGACTGGAATCAGACCACACATCGTGAAACCGGACTGATTGAGCGTGTCCGCAATTCATCAGTGACAGAGAAACAGGCAGAGCAACGAACGCTGGAGTTTATTCGCAGGTACGTGCCTAAAAATACATCGCCCCTGTGCGGCAATTCAATTTGCCAGGATCGGCGGTTTTTGTATCCGTATATGCCTGAGATCACCGATTATCTCCACTACCGAAATCTCGACGTCAGCACGTTAAAGGAGCTGGCTGCACGCTGGCGTCCGGAGATAATGCCGGGATTCGAGAAACGCAATACTCATAAAGCACTCGATGATATTAAGGAATCCATTCAGGAATTAAGATACTATCGGCGAAAATTGTTTATCTAGACTGCAGGTTATCGGTTAAATAAGGCACGGCCGAAATACCGGGGCCAGCCCCCCGCATAAATTTCATTTGAAGTTGTGTGATGCCGCTATAAAAACCGGCGCTTGTTTTTTGAGCAACTGATCATATCTGATTTAATAATTATTAACTAACTAAATCTGATTGATTGTTAGTAAACTATAATCATCTGATTTTGAATGAGTCGATTTTAGCAACAGTGAAACTTGGAATTTTAGAAACGGGTAAGATGACGCCCGATCTGGAGGCAAAATATGGCGCTTACCCGCAAATGTTTGTGCGTCTGCTGGGCAATCGCGGCTTGCACCTTGAGTTCGAGTTTTTTCCTGTTCTGGATGACCTGTTTCCGGAATCGGTAAACCAGTGTGATGCCTGGCTGATAACCGGTTCGCGGCATGGCGCTTATGATGAATTGCCGTGGATTCCACGGCTTGAGGAATTTATTCGTTCAGCTGCTGCCGGGAAAATTCCAATGGTCGGTATATGCTTCGGTCATCAAATTATTGCGCAGGCTTTAGGTGGCCGCGTAATAAAGTCTGAGAAGGGCTGGGGCCTGGGCGTCAATCAGTACAAAATTACAAAAACCGCACCCTGGATGAACGGTTCCATGGACGCAGAGATTGCGGTCAATGCCGTCCATCAGGATCAGGTCGTTGAGATACCAGAAGAGGCAGAGTTATTAGCCACATCTGAATTTTGTCCCAATGCCATGCTGGCTTATGGCAATTCAATTTTTACGGTGCAGCCGCATCCGGAATTTGATCATGAGTTTCAGGCAGACCTGATTAATGCCAGGCGCGGTATTGCGTTTGAGGATCACGTGGCAGATCAAGGCATTGCGAGCTTATCGCAGCCGATAGAAAACCATACGGTTGCAGACTGGATTGTGGATTTTTTGCGACAGCATGCCTGATCAGAATCGATTAACGATCAACCTGCTGCTGCATTAGTCTCCATAGGTTTTCAATGTGTGAACGGCTTGTCGATTCAACCCCGATCGATATCCTGACCATCCATTTTTCATCAATTTTGGATGGGGTCAAAAAGGCCAGGCCCGAGCTGTTTATGTCATTGACCCAGCCGAGTGTATAGTCATTAAACTCTTCATCGCTTATTTTTTTATTATGAAATTTTGCCGGGTGATGACGAACGCATACGGTTTGTAAATTAACCGGTGCAACAAGCTCCCAGCCCGGAACCTGCTCGACCTGGCTCGCCAGCCATTTCGCATTATCAAGATCTCGTCTGAGTCTTTGCCGAATAGATTCTATTCCATCGATAGCCAGGTGAAACCAGAGCTTTAGTGCCCGAAACCGACGTCCCAGCGGAATGCCCCAGTCCCGGTATTGGGTGACCTGACCGTCGGACGTAGAACGCAGGTAACTGGGGTTAGTCGACATCACCCGGATTAAATGCTGCGGATCCCGCACATAGAATAAAGAGCAGTCTAATATGGTGC
>JAHEKD010000200.1 GCA_024638545.1 Gammaproteobacteria bacterium | reverse complement strand
CGAAGTCCGGTGAGAAATGCGGGCTAATGCTGATAAGATTAACCCGGGCGACCGTCAATTCTGGGCTTGATTAATATCGGAAAAAAAACAAATATAAATATTAAAAATGCTGTAATCCACAGCAACTGCGACAGGCCTATCCAAATTGAATAGTACTTTAAACTAAACAACGGAATGATGACCCTGAAAAACGCGGCTGACAGCAGCAATATAAACGCAATTGAAAGAAGCACCGGCGGATTGTGAACATCTCTGCCGCTATGTCCGATTGAAACCCGCGACATCATTGCCATTGTGACAACGCCTATTCCACCCACCGCAAAAGCGTGAACCGCTATAAATTTTGATATTCCAAATACGTAGGAACATGCGATTAATAAAAATCCAGTGCAAATAAACCACAATGACAGATATAAACTCCAAAGTAAACTTCGCTTCCAGATGGCGAATGTATGCCAGCCGGCTAACCTGATCGCGTTGATGACGAACAAACAAAGTGCCATTACGGTGGTGAATACTGTGTTCTTAAGGAATAGTTCACTTATAAAAAATCCCAAAAACAGCACCAGGCTCGAAATATCAAGCCATCTTGAATTAAATAAGTTAACCCGATAGCCCAGATAACCCACGCCACTTTGAATAAACATCGGCAACACCCTTCTTCCCATGGTTAATATCAAGCCGATAATCAGGTAGAGGCCACCGTATATTCCCAGGAACTCGCCTTGCTCAATGAAACCTAGCGCACCCAGATAAAATAAAAGATTAAACACAGCAATAAGGACAAGTTTGGGCAAAATCGCCAGCTGCCGCCATTGACTTGCTTTTATGACTGGCCCGCAGACACAGATGATCAGAAAGAACGCAAACAGCAAATCGAATAATGCAGCCAAAATAAATAACTGCGTCCCGAATAACCACATCATCCGGGCGGCTGCCCATAAACAGAACAGTATTAACAGTGCTGATCCTCTGACTGTTTGAATCCCGGTCCAGTTCTTAACCGCTGTCAGTAAAAAACCGGCAATAACCGCCAGGCTGTAACCATAGATCATTTCATGTGCATGCCAATAGTAAACAGACACTGCCTCCAGATGAATGGGTAAGTTAAAGCTGTAAATCAACAGCCAAAAAGATATTGAAACGATGGAAAAAATAGCTGCGCCCAGAAAGAATATCCTGAAGCCGAGATTTAGAACCGGTAAACTCACTCTATTTTTAAACGTTTATACTCAATGGTTGTGCATGTCTCATACAGCTGCAAACGGCAGGCTGACAATCCTGATCTAAAAGCAATGCGTACAATGGCATATCCCCGGGGAGAGCGTCATTGATCTATGAATTTTCACAAACACAATCCAGCAACCGCCAGCGATGCCCTGCAGGACCTGAGGATAGTTTGACGCAGCGGGTATCTACATCATCCTGGCGGTTATATGACGCCAGCTTGGTACCTCGGGCAGGCTTGGACAGGTCTGATGTGACAGGTGCTAAATAATATCAATACGGTAGCCCACTTTGGGAAAATGTACGCATAAATCACCAAGCTGATCTGAATATCTCATTATAGAAACAACGTCTTTACCCACGGATGAGATAATGCCCACGGTATGAGTTTCTCCTCCATCGACATCGGCTATGACTGAAATTTTCATCCCCGGCATCAGGCCTTGCGGATCCAGGTCTTCAGACAGAAATGCTTGTTGTGGCTGTGAATCCCTGGCCGTCTCCAGCGCGTCATCCGCCGCCATATCAGACACCTGTCCATGACCGATCGCACTGACACGCCGTTCCCAGGCAACGAGACTTTCAAACTCAGACAGAAACTCCGGACCCTTCTCCCAGCGTCCTCGAATGAACCAGACGAAGTAGTATAATTCCAGGTCTGCAAGACCTGGCAGACTGCCAAATATATAGTCATCGCCTGTAACAGCCAGTCTCTGATCAACCCAGCCTAAGTGCGACCTGATCTGTGCCACCACTTTATGTAAATCTTTATTGATATCGCGCAGCTGATTTTGCCAGTTTGGTCCGAAATAGAGGCGTCCGCGGTCCCTGGCGAACTCCACCGGCAGATCCTCTCCTGCCGCACCCAATACCAGTTTTACAGACTGCTTGAAAATTTCCTCACCCCAGCGGCTGATTCCCCAGCCGAGTCCCTGTGAATGATTCGGGAAGTATGTCGGTTGAGGAAAACGTCTTTCGAGCTCACGCAGAATACACTGGCTGTCACAATAGATATCGGCACCAATCTGCATCACCGGTGTTCTTCGATAGCCCCCTGTCAAGGCTACTAAATCCGGTTTTGGCGGTATTCTGGGTATCATCACGCTCGACCAGTCTAGTTTCTTAAGACCCATACCAAGGCGTACTTTCTCGGCAACGGGTGACTGGGGATAGTTATGCAGGATAATCCTTTCCATGATTATTGATTACTCTTTTGATGAATTCATGCTGATCTCTAATCTTTAACAATCGCAGTAATACCGCTTACGAATCGCTGAATTGCCTGACCCGCGGACTCTGGTGTCATCGCCCCATACGCAATTCGCAGGTAAGTTCCATCGCTCGACCCGAATGTAACGCCAGGGATCACCGCCACACCGTATTCTTTTATTAAGCGTTCACACACATCTATTGATGAAATTTCAGTATTGATTTTAAGATAAAAATAAAATGCACCCATTGATTTAGGATAGGTACAAATATCTGTTATCTCATCCAGCGCTGAAACGACAATAGAACGCGATTCGCGTATCGTTTCTTGTTGCTGATAGCACCATTTTCTGCCAGCGCGCATTGCGGCAACTGCTGCAAACTGCGAAATCACGGGCGCACAGATAAGCTGGGTGTCCTGGATTTTAAGGATGGCATGAAATAGCGCATTGGGTATAAGCATATAGCCAATGCGCCAGCTTGCGAACCCAAAAGACTTTGACAATGAATAGAGAGAGATAGTGTGGGGTTCACTCCCCTCGACCGAGGCTGGTGAAAATTGCTCAGAGTCACCGTAGTGGAAATACTCATAGGCTTCATCATGGATGTGAAAAATACCCATACGCTTACACAGCTTATTGACAGCAATCAGACTCTCTGTTGATAACACCACCCCCGTCGGGTTGCCGGGTGACACCGTGACCACAGCTTTCGTTTTTGGTCCAACCGATGCCTCTATTGCCCGAAGATCAAGCTGGTAATTCTCATCTGTGGCCACCAGTACCGACTTACAGTTCGCCATGCTGATTGCCATTTCATGATTGAAGTAAAACGGCACCGACAAGATAAATTCATCACCCGGATCGGCAATCGCAAACACGGCATTGGAGAAAGCAAGATTTCCGCCGGCTGTTACCACCACTTTTCTATTCCCTGCAGGCTTGATCTGGTTGTCCAGTTCGAGCTTACGTTCAATGACTGACAGCAATTGCGGGATACCGTGGACTGCCTTATAGACGTGGTTGTCCGGATTTTGATTAAATTCTGCAATACCCTGTTCAATTTGTGCAGGCGGTCCATACCAGACAATACCCTGTCCCAGGGAAACCGTACCCGGATTTTCGCTGATCCATTGACCGACGATGGGAATGATAGGGTCCTGGACCGACTCTATTCGATGTGATGCTGTTAAGCTCATGGATGTGATTTTAATCTTAATTGTCACTTTGTAAACACACAAAGTAACATAGCAACCGTAGTAATTAAAACAGGATTCCCCAAATGTAAACAAGCATCTATAATCTATTCGCTTTCTTATACCCAACATCGGTGTGCGGAAACTCGTCATCCCCGCTCTTACCGGTCAGATAATCATGGCGATGATTGTCAGTCATTTCAGGGTACTGGAATTGCCTGTGGATCCGATAAATTTGAAAAAAATCGCGGGCGCGATTTTACTGATTCTGGGTGCAGTTGTATCAGCGGACTGGCTCATCATTGATGCTGATTAGCTTCCCCAGATCTGCTTCAGTCGTTGGTCCCGACCACATAAATACCGGTAGGTTTTATACCGAACCGGATTTTTTTTATAGTAATCCTGGTGACCTTCTTCATCGCCTTTGATGGGGTAGAATTTAGCCAGATCAAGGACGGGGGTAACGACCTCCTGGTCCGGAAAATTATTGATAACTTCCTGCCTGGATTTTTCTGCTAACTCGCGCTCTTTATCATTGGCCACGAATATGGCGCTTTTGTAACTTGGTCCTTTATCACAAAACTGACCGTAATCATCGAAGGGGTCGATATTCACCCAGAAGTTCACCAGCAGCTGATGATAGCTGATCACGGCAGGATCGTAGTATATTTCAACGGCTTCATAATGCCCGGTATGGTCACCATTATAGGTAGGGTTCTTGGCCGTTCCGCCGGTAAACCCCGAGATCACCTCACTAACACCTTCAAGTTTTTCAAAATCAGACTCCATGCACCAAAAGCAGCCGCCGGCAAACACCGCATTATCGGCGCTCGAGAGCTGAGCAATTAGCAACAGGTAGCCACTTAACAAACTTGCAACTAGATTTTTCATAACCAGTCAGACAATCAGTCAGTAAAAAAGTTTTATCTGCAGAGCAAAATCCTACATCAGGCAACTTGTCAAAAGAACATGGTTGTTATTTCCGACCACAAACACACTCCTTCAGTCAAACGCAAGCCAGGACACGTTCTTGTTGATTTTTCCTCCTCCTCGAGGGAAAACCAGGAGGGCTGCATTTTGATAAAATTACTGCAATCCACGGCTGCTCTTATTTGAAGCATAGCTATTGTGCTCCGGTGATATCAATAAACGAACCCGTCGTATAGCTTGATTTATCGGACAACAGCCAGGCGATCGCCTGCGCCACTTCCTCAGCAGTATCACCTCTTTTCATGGGCACAAATTCTTTAAGGCGCTCAATACGATCAGGTTCACCGCCCTACTACTGCGACGGTGCCTTGCCACGCCCTGTGGGCATTTTACTCGGTCAGGGTCCTCGACATCGTGTCAACGATGCCTGCGGGCCCGTGTGCCGGCACATATGCTGATAACATAATGCCGGCCTTTGGTCATAAAACCCATACAGGACGCATCCTTTAACCGTCTCGCTACGAAGTCCGGTGAGAAATACGGGCTAGCCGTGGCTGCACAGATTCCCCGGCTTGCCCCGGTGATTAATACAATTTAGTTCATTTAAGGTACCAGACTATTATTGATGAAATAATCAGCACTCATTGAATTATATTGTGCTCGGGCCCAAAGGGAAAATGGGTGATATTATCAGCGCCATCTTCAGTCACTATCAAAATATCATGTTCCCTGTAACCGCCGGCACCTGGCATACCTTCCGGCAGCATAATCATCGGTTCAATCGATACGACCATGCCCGGTTCTAAGACAGTTTCAATATCTTCCCTAAGTTCCAGCCCCGCTTCACGGCCATAGTAATGACTCAAACTGCCGAACGAATGACCGTAGCCGAACGTTCGATATTGCAGCAAATCATGGTTCTGAAAAATTTTATTTAATTCAAGCGCAATGTCCATACAGCGCACACCCGGCT
>JAHEKD010000199.1 GCA_024638545.1 Gammaproteobacteria bacterium | reverse complement strand
TCATCACCGCCACCCGGTCAGAAACATGTTTGACAATATTAAGATCGTGGCTGATCAGGATCACGCTCAACCCATGCTGTTTTTGCAGATCCGCAATCAAGTCAAGAATCTGGCGCTGTATGGTCACATCCAGCGCGGTCGTTGGCTCATCTGCAATAAGAATCTCCGGTTCATTCGCCAGCGCCATTGCAATCATGACCCGCTGCCGCTGTCCGCCGGAAAGCTGGTGTGGATAATGCAGCAGTCGTTTTTGGGGTTCTTGTATGCCTACCTGGTCAAGTAATTCCAGCACTCTTTTCCGGGCAGCACCCCAGCTCATCGACTGGTGCAGGATCAGCACTTCATTAATCTGCTTTTCAATCGTGTGCAGCGGATTCAGCGCGGTGAGCGGTTCCTGGAATATCATCGCAATATCGTCACCCCGAATTCGGCGCAGCTCTTTATCAGGCAGGGTCAGCAAATCTTTGTTCTGAAAAAATATCTCACCCGTTGGATGACTGGCGTGTGGATAGGGCAGGAGTTTCATGATTGACAAGGCACTCACCGACTTGCCCGAACCCGACTCTCCCACGATAGCCATTGTTTCGCCCTTGAAAAGGTCAAAGCTGATATTTTTTACGGCCTGCACACGCTGATTGTTGGCACTGAAGTCAACCGACAGATTTTTGACCTGCAGCACGCGTGATTGGGTTTGATCATTCATTATCGAACACCCGATTTATGTGGGTCAAACGCGTCACGCACCGCTTCACCAATGAACACCAGCAAACTCAACAGGATGGCCAGGGTAAAAAATGCAGAAAAACCCAGCCATGGCGAATTGATATTATTCTTACCCTGGTTAAGCATCTCGCCCAGCGAGGCGGAACCCGCCGGCAGGCCCAGCCCGAGAAAATCCAGGCTGGTCAGTGACGTGATCGCACCCGTCAGGATAAACGGCAGGAATGTAAGGATAGCCACCATTGCATTCGGTAAGGTATGTCGCCACATGATCGTCAGGTCCCTGACACCCAGCGCTTTTGCCGCGCGGATATAATCATAGTTTCGCGCTTTAAGAAACTCTGCCCTGACGACGGCGACCAGCCCGGTCCAGGCAAACAGCAGCATAATTCCAAGCAATGAAAAAAAGCCGGGCGTAATAATACTGGACATGATAATTAAAAGGTACAGGACCGGCAATCCTTCCCAGATTTCAATAAAGCGCTGGGCAATCAGATCCAGTCTTCCGCCAAAATAACCCTGGATTGCGCCCGCCAGAATGCCGATCACCGAGCTGATAATTGTCAGGCTCAGGCCAAACAGAATCGACACGCGCAAGCCATAAATAATTCTCGCTACCACATCGCGTGCCTGGTCATCCGTTCCCAGCCAGTGCTTCGCGGAGGGTGGCGCGGGTGCCGGCACGTCCAGGTCGTAATCGATGGTATTGTATGAAAAGCGAATCGGCGGCCAGATCATCCATCCGTTTTGCAGGATAAGTTCCTGTATATAGGGATCTGTATAGTCGGCAGCCACATCAAAATCGCCGCCAAACACGGTCTCCGGGTAATATTTGAAGATCGGGGTATAGAACTGGTCATGGTATTTAATTAGCAGGGGTTTATCGTTGGCAACAAAATTCGCCAGCAGGCAGATAACCAGGATAATCCCGAACAACCACAGCGACCACCAGCCGCGCTTATTGGACTTGAAATTCGCAATGCGCCTTTGAGTCAGAGGCGTAATCTTAAACATCCCTGGCCTCAAAATCGATGCGTGGATCAATCAGGTGATAGGTAATATCCCTGATAATCTGCATGATCAACCCCAGCAGGGTAAAAATAAATAACACTGCGAACACCACCGGGTAATCACGATTAATCGCGGATTCATAGCCCAGCAATCCCAGGCCGTCCAGTGAGAAAATAACCTCAATCAGCAGGGATCCGGTAAAAAATATGCCTATAAACGCAGCCGGAAAGCCCGCTATGACGATAAGCATGGCATTTCGGAAGACATGCCCGTATAGCACCTGTTTTTGCGTCAGGCCCTTGGCCCTGGCGGTAATAACGTACTGCTGTTTAATCTGCTCAAGAAATGAATTTTTAGTGAGCATGGTCAGGCTGGCAAAAGCACCGATCACCAGCGCGGTGACAGGCAGCACCAGGTGCCAGAAATAATCCGCAATTTTTCCGGCGGTGCTCAGGTTTTCCCAGCCCGGGGAAAACAGCCCGCGCAGGGGAAAAATATCAAAGTAGCGTCCGCCTGAAAATAGCACGATCAGCAGGATCGCGAATAAAAAACTGGGTATCGCATTACCTACAATAATTGCGGTGCTCGACCAGACGTCAAATTTTGAGCCGTCATGAACGGCCTTGCGAATGCCCAGCGGGATTGACACCAGGTAGGTAATCAAGGTGGTCCACAAGCCCAGGGAGATCGAAACCGGCATTTTCTCTATGATCAGCTCTATAACGCTGGCATCTCTGAAGTAGCTGTCTCCGAAATCAAAGACGAGGTAATTCTTCAGCATGATCCAGAAGCGCTCATGCGCCGGCTTGTCAAAACCGAACTGCTTCTCTATTTTTTCTATTATATCCGGCCGCAGACCCTGCGCACCGCGATATTTACTGATCTCATCACTTCCGGAAGCCTGGGTGCCCTGGAAATCCCCTGCCGTGCCGGTGATGCTGGCTGTCGCAGAGACAGCCTGGCCCTGCAATTCGGCCAGCACCTGCTCCACCGGACCGCCCGGCGCGAACTGGATGATGGTAAAGTTGACCACCATTATCCCGAACAGCGTCGGTATCACTAACAGTAAGCGTCTGATCAGGTAGGCGAACATCGGGTTTATTTAAGGCAGGGTATAAGGTGTGCTGAATTGATTACTGTTTCATCCACCAGCTCTCAGGGAAGCCAACTGAATATTTCGGCTTGCGATCAGGCTTACCGAACTTGTCCCAGTAAGCGATCCAGGTCTGATCATTGTAATACATCGGAATAGCGTAATAACCCTGCAGCAGTATACGATCGAGCGCACGATTTGTCGCTTTCAGGGTATCAAGATCCCGGGCACTGATAATTTTTTCGATAAGCTCATCAATGACCGGATCACAGATCCCCATCGAATTGGCCGAGCCACGCACTTCGGCTGCCGCACAGCCGAAATAAGAGCGTAATTCCGGTCCCGGTGGCGGAAAAAAGTTCTGCCTTGCGCTGTACATATCGAAATCAAGGTCATCGATGCGTACTCGCCACTGCGAGGTATCGACCAGCCTGATCGACGCTTTGATGCCGACACTCTTGAGGTTTTCGATGTAGGGCAATGACAGGCGCTGGGTTTCAGGCCAGGCAGTCATGATTTCCATTTCAAATTGCTGGCCTGCATCATTCAGTAATTTGCCCGATTTCAAGTTCCAGCCCGCCTGTTTGAATAACCTGATGGCCTCGCGCTTATTCCTGCGATCCCTCCCACTTCCGTCTGTGACCGGCGCGTTAAAGTTTTCACTCAAAACCAGCGGATTAAGCTGGTCAGCGTAGGGTTCGAGAATGGCCAGCTCCTGCTCAGTCGGCTCGGCGTCGGCACCGAAATCGGAATTAGGAAAAAAGCTTTCAATACGCTTATAGTAGCCATAAAGCAAGGTACGCTGTATGGCTTCAAAATCATACAGATAGAGCAAGGCTTTGCGCACGTTCACATCCTTGAATTTTTCCTTGCGCAGGTTAATGAAATACCCGCCCAGGCCGCGTGGCGTTTCATTCGGCAACTCAGCCTTTATCATCTCACCGCTTTCTATCTCCGGAATAGCGTATTCGGTCGCCCAGCGCTTGGCGCTGCTCTCCGTCCAGAAATCAATGCTTTTGGCTTTAAACGCTTCGAATTGAACCGTCAGGTCAAGATAATAGTCGTAGCGAATTTCATCAAAATTATTCAAACCGACTGCGACCGGGAGCTTTTCACCCCACCAGTGGGCGATGCGCGTGTACGTCACCGAGCGTCCCGGGTCCACTTTGGTAATTTTATAGGGGCCACAGCTCAGCGGCGGCTCCAGGGTTGACTGCGTGATATCTTTATCCTGCCAGTATTTACGCGATGACGGGCCCGCGCCGGCAGCCAGCATCAGGGGTTTCATGTTATCTTTGGTCTTGAAATAATATTTAACGCGCAGTTCATCGATCGCCTCGGCGCGCTCGATATCCTCATAAAAAGCCTGTAAAAATGGCCGTCCGTGCTCTTTTATGATTTCAAGCGCAAACACAAAGTCATCGGCCACGACCGGTGTTCCATCGTGGTATTTTGCATTTTCCCTTAAGTTAAAGATGATCCATGATTTATCTTCCGGATACTCCACTGATTCGGCAACCTCGCCATAAACGCTTGCAAGTTCGTCGCTGGACCCGGTCATTAAACCACAGGAACTCAAACCGATACTCGACGGCCATTGGCCCTTAAGGACATACGGGTTCAAGGTATCAAAGGTCCCGAAATCGCTCAGAACAATCTTGCCGCCCTTTGGCGCATCCGGATTGGCATAGGGTAGATGCGTAAAGTTACCGGGCAGCGCAGGTTCACCAAATTCAGCCAGTGCTGTGGCCTTGATAACGTTCTGTTGCGCTGTGTCCTGTGCCTGGGCGATGATAAAAGATTGCAGGCCCAGGGCGAGCAAGATTAATAACTTTAAGAGCATAGTTTGTTTATTCATTTTATCTATATCCGGCAAATTCTAACGAGAAACGCATTTCGGTTAAAATACATTCGCTAAATATACCGCAGAATATCTTTTGAGACTTGAATGCCGCGTGAAAACACAATGCTTGCCCTGAAATTACTCGCGTGGTTCAATCGGCACGGCAGAAAGCATCTGCCGTGGCAGCGTTGCCGTGACCCTTATCGTATATGGTTGTCGGAAATTATGCTTCAGCAAACGCAGGTCAGTACCGTGATCGATTATTTTGAGCGGTTCACCGGGCGCTTTCCAACCGTAAAATCGCTGGCCGACGCGTCATTAGATGAGGTCTTGGCCCTCTGGAGCGGGCTGGGCTACTACGCCAGGGCACGCAATTTACACAAAGCCGCCCGGATTATCGCGGCTGAGTTCGACGGCGTATTCCCCGACAATTTTGACGACGTCATTGCGTTACCCGGCATCGGCAGGTCGACTGCGGGCGCGATACTCGCGTTTTCACAAAACCAGCGCCACCCTATTCTGGATGGCAACGTCAAGCGCGTGCTGTGCCGCTATTATGCCGTTGAGGGTTACCCGGGAAAGCGTGAAGTCGAACTAAAATTATGGCAGCTTGCCGATGAAAATACGCCGGCAAAAAAAGTGGGCGCTTACACGCAGGCGATCATGGATCTGGGCGCCACCGTTTGCACCAGAAAAAAACCGCAGTGCCCGGTTTGCCCCTTATTTGATACCTGCGCAGCTAATCGGCTGGGCATACAGTCGCAGTTACCGGCACCAAGACCCAAAAAATTGATCCCCACCAAACAGACCGTCATGCTGGTCATCACCAACGGTGACACCAGGGTATTGCTGGAAAAGCGGCCGCCGACAGGAATCTGGGGCGGGCTCC
>JAHEKD010000198.1 GCA_024638545.1 Gammaproteobacteria bacterium | reverse complement strand
GCACCCACGACATCTTCACGCTGAACGTCAACGACAGCGGAGCCGACCCCTCGATCGATCTGCCCTTCGTCTCGCTCGACGATCTCAACACGGACGACTGGCTGCAGATCTGTTTCGAGGAGAGCAACGGCACCGATGCCAGCAAGCGACACTTCGCCGCAGGCTAACCCCGCCATCAGGGTATCCAGATCACCCTCAATCGCAACCGGCTTACCCGCCTTTATACTTTCATAGATACAGGCAGCCTGACCTGGCTCTGCAATAACGATCCGTGGTCGGTCTGCGCCCATGACCTGCCAGAAACGAGCGCTGATTGCCGCCGCGAATCCGCCCACACCACCTTGCAGAAACACGTGGGTTGGTAATTTGCTGTCTTTGAGCTGATCCATGATCTCATCAGCAATGACGGTATAGCCCTGCATTACGTACTTGGGTATCTCCATATAACCCGGATAAGATGTATCGGATACCACTACACGTTCGTATTTTTGCGCATCTTGAGCGGCCTGCCTGACGCTGTCATCGTAGTTAGTATCTGTCCTCACGACGGTGGCACCAAACGATTCTATTGCCTGTTTGCGCCCTTCACTCACCGTCGCATGTATGTAAATCACGCATTGACAACCAAACTTATCGGCACCCCAGGCGACTGATCGACCGTGATTGCCGTCGGTGGCACAGGTAACGGTTACGTTTTTAGTGGTCGAAGCAAAACGCCCGACAATCAGGTCATCCGCAGTCGCCTGCTTACCGGTTTGACTTCTGATTTCACTGATAAGAATCTGCGATACGGCAAAAGCACCGCCCAATGCCTTAAAACTTTTTAGTCCAAAGCGCAGGCCTTCATCTTTATACCAGAGTTGATCTATACCACACGCCACGGCCAGTGCGCTTAAGTTTTGCAATGGCGTCGGCTGGTAACCGGACCAGCCGCTGATCTGGGCTTTGGCGTATTCACAGTCCGTATCGACAAGTACGGCTTGTGATAGGGTACCAGACGGGTTAACGCTGTGGTTGGCGATGTGTTTAAAACCGGCGTCGTTTAGCTTTATGTCCATGTAGTTCCTTGATCATTCAATACCTGAATCAGAAATTATCCGATAATGACGGGGTTGACGGTGTTTTTTGAAGTTAAATATGTGATCCTTTATCTCAAGACAGCGGTCCAGATCACAATTTGCAAAAATCAGCTCGTCCTCCAGCGTGCTGGACATCGCCACTATCTCACCGGTCGGGGCGATGATGCAGCTATGCCCCAGTAACATGCAGCCCTCTTCCTCGCCTGCCTTGGCCGCTGCCGCAATCCAGGTGCCGTTTTGATAAGCGGCTGCCTGCATGGGCATTAAATGATGAAAACTTTGCAGGTGATCGTGTCGAGGTACCGGGGGATAATGAGTCGGCGTGTTATAACCCAGGGCAACCAGCTCGACGCCTTTCAAACCCATCACTCGCCAGGTTTCCGGCCAGCGGCGGTCGTTACAAATACACATCCCGAATTTACCACCAAACATCTCCCAAACATTGAAGCCTTCACCACCGGATTCGAAATATCGTTTTTCCAGATGCTGGAAAGGTCGCCAGGGCTCGTGCTCGTGATGACCGGGCAGATGCACTTTTCGATATTTACCAATAATACTTCCAGCCTGATCAACTAGAATACTGGCGTTATATCGGTGTTTTTTTCCGTCTTCATGTGCAATTTCAGCATAACCCAGATAAAAACCAATACCAAGTTCTTTTGCCCGGTCAAACAAAGGCTGGGTATGGTGGTTTGGCATCTGTGTTTCATAAAACTGGTCCAGCTCATTATCATCGGTTATATACCAGCGCGGGAAAAATGTCGTCAGTGCGAGCTCCGGAAAAACAACAAACTGGCCTTGAGCGCGGCCAGCCTGCTCAAGAAGCGAAATTAGTCGAGTCACAACACTCTCCCTTGTTTGTGATCGCAATATTGGGCCGAGTTGAGCAACGGCAACATTGACAGGTCGCATTAAACAGACCCCGCAATCAAGTCGAAACTTGAAAATAAAACACTGTGATTTGCCGGTATCATTGCTTTAAATATAAACAAATATTTATTATCATTCAATAAATAAACAATTGTTTATTTATTGAAATTTATGAAAAAAGATGATTATAAAAAACGCATAGAACGCAACTATGACCAGCTGTCCATGGCGGAAAAACGCCTGGCCGATTTAATCACGAGCTTGCCGGGCAGCCCAATTGGCTACTCTGCGACTGAACTGGCTAAACTGGCTGGTGTTTCGAAAGCAATTACTTCGCACTTGTTTCGTGCGCTGGGATATGAAAGTTTTAACGAATTCAAAGATGAACTCAGGCGCAATCAAAATTGGGGATCACCCGCATTTTTTGAATTTCAACCATCAAACACCCACAGTTTTGACAAATTAACGGTTGCTCATTTTCAACAGGATATACAAAACTTGCAAAAAACACTGGATGATTTTAATCCAAAGCGCCTTGAGCAGGCGGTAGACGCTATCCAGGCTGCGCGTAAGGTTTACGTTTGCGGGTTTAGAAATAGTTTTATGCATGCAAATTATCTGTCGCGCCAGTTAATCCTGTTACGCGATAGCGTAATTCAGCTCCCTTTCGCCGGACAAACCATTGGTGACGATCTAATTGACATAACCAGTAGAGATGTTTTAATTATGATCGGTTTAAGACGCAGGGTTAAGCATGTTTATAAATTGTTGAAACTTGCCCAGAAACAAAACACAAAATGCCTGTATATCACCGACCCCACCGCAACTCGCACAGCAAAACTGGCCACCTGGTGTTACAAGGTGGAAATCAGCAGCGATACGCCATTTGATTCATATGTTTCGACGATAAGTCTGCTGAATCTGATTTGTACACGATTATTTCAACGCGACATCGAAAACGGTTTTAAACGCATTCATCGCAGCGAATCCCTTCACCATGAACTCAGCGAATTAGATACCTACAAA
Source organism: Gammaproteobacteria bacterium (assembly GCA_024638545.1). Classification (GTDB taxonomy): domain Bacteria; phylum Pseudomonadota; class Gammaproteobacteria; order Arenicellales; family JAHEKD01; genus JAHEKD01. The sequence continues at coordinate 2,594 of JAHEKD010000198.1, read as the reverse complement.
CTAAGACTCAAATAACGAAATCTTTTCCAGAGGAATTCGCAGTCAACTTGAACTTATTCGAAAATTGACAGGATTTTTGGTATAAGTTAATTTGACGACCGGTAAATTATTATTATTTTGTTTCAAACCGGCCGACAATTATTATAACCAAATAAAGGGGACGGAGGGATTAATTTTTAATCACTCCGTCCCCTTTTTCCCTCTTTTGTTTATGACATCGTATGTACGTTTATTTAAAAGTCAAAATAACGTGCGGTCTGTCCCTGGTTTTTCACACAAATTTATTCGCAAATTGACATAAATAATTTTATGGTATAGATTGAATTGAAGAGTCGGGCAATAAAAAACAAATTACTATTAAACCGGCCTTTAATTATTATAAAAATATCTATGGAGGATTACCGTCATGAAAAAAACGATACTCGATTCGGAGTTACTCGCAATGGCAGCCCGTTTAGAGGCTGGCTACAATAATGCAGCACCGATTGCGCTCGACCAGGTTGGTCCCAAAATCCGAGCCGCCGGCGCGACCAGTGAAGCAGATGTTCCCGCTCTTGATTCGCAGGATATTGCCCTGAAACTGATTGTTTCGGCAGAAAATGCCGAGTCTGCCAAAAACTGGATCGAAGCGAATGGTGGCGAGCTTATATCCGCAGGGCGTTCAGTCTATGTAGCCAATATTAATGTCAATATGCTGCCTCATTTACAGGAACTGCCCGGGATTCAACGCGCTGAAGCCTCTCGAAAACTGCAGTTCAGAATGCAGGATGCCCGCGGACCTGTCACCGGCGCTGACAGCGCTGTTGCAACCCATCCCGTCACCGGAGACGGCGTGGTTGTCGGCGTCATAGATAGTGGTGTCGACTGGGCACACCCGGATTTTCGACATGATGATGACACATCGAGGATTGAGTTGTTTATTAAGGCTGAACGAGCTGACAATGTAAATACATCAACCTACCAGGATTTCGATAACGCAATGATCAACGGCGCACTCGCCGGTGGCGCTGCCATCCCGCCCGGAGATCCTCACGGTCACGGCACGCACTGCGCCGGCATAGCGGCGGGAAATGGCCGCGCGTCAGCAGGCCAGCAGCGCGGCATTGCGACCGGGGCAACGCTTATGACCATGAGCAGCAATCTGTTTGACGATGAAATAATCACCGGTATACGCCGCATTTTCGAAGCCGCCGGTGCCAGACCTGCTGTCATCAATCTAAGCCTCGGGGGACATTGGGGTGCACATGACGGCACATCAGCTATTGAGAACGTGATTGCATCGGAAACCGGGCCGGGCAGAATCATTGTGGTTGCGGCCGGAAATGAAGGAAATGACCAGATTCACTGGAGCGGACAGCTTGCCGAAGGTGTCGAAACCGCGATCACCGCACGGGTGAGTAATCCTGTTTTTCAGTTTATCGATGTCTGGATACCTCGAGGCGATGATGTAGATGTCGTTCTCGAGGCAGGCCTGGGCACAGTAGTGCCCATCGATGGCTTTTTTCACCCTACTGCCATTGGCAATGTAGGCGGGATCACTCGTGTGGATTCAATAAACGGCGATCAGAATGTGACCGTAGTGCTGGATAACTGCATTCATAACGAGACGGTAACCGTACGTTTAACCCCCAATACGGTTACACAGGGAGATGTGCATGCCTGGAGCGGTGGTTCAGCCGATGCCCCCACCAGGGGTGTCTTCCCGGGAACGCCTGCAAATTACAGCGTTGGAATGCCTGCAACCGAAGATCAGGCCATTTCGGTCGGCTCGTTTGTCAGCCGCGCTGGTATCTTCCCGGGCGATGCCGCTGAACCGGGGCTTACAGTAAGCAGGATCTCCCCCTTCTCAAGTCGCGGTCCGACTCGAATCGGTGTCCAAAAGCCAGATCTGTCTGCACCCGGACAATTCATAACGTCCTCCCTGGCTGCAAACAGTGTATTTGCCACCCATCCAAACTATGCGAGCCGCGTTGATGCAGGCGGCCAGCTGATTACGATTCAGGGTACCAGCATGGCGACACCGTTTGTCGCTGGCGTCATTGCACTGATGCTTGAAAGCGAGCCTAATCTGACGCCGGCCGAGATCCGCCAGCGTTTCAGGGCAACATCGACAAGAGACGCCCAAACCGGTGCAGTATGGAACAGCGATACCGGCTATGGCCGCATAGATGTTGAAGCTTTGCTAAACTACGGCAACTAAATTAATCCGCATGGTGCTGGAAAATTAATGTGCAACGATCAGTCAGACGATAACTCAAAAGCGGGCAGCGCAGCCAATCCTCCCCGACCGATTATTGCGGATGATAAGTCTGTAAGACGGACGGTGGTTTTACGCATCCGGCGTCAAGCCGACCTGGATGCGTTGACGAGCGAAATCAATGCCTCCAGCGCCAGTATAGTTTCAAAAGGCGCCGGCGTATGGGTCATTGAAGGCACGGGTGATTCAATCGAAAAACTCAGGTCAGTCGAAAGCGTCATCGAAATTGAAGAACCCGGTCAACTGCAAATGAAGCGATCAATCAAAACGCCAGGTGGCAGTGACATCGACAGCGGATTTTGAAATACCGGTTATTTCATGTTCATTGGACTGAATA
>JAHEKD010000197.1 GCA_024638545.1 Gammaproteobacteria bacterium | reverse complement strand
AAAAGCCTTTGATAAAGATCCGTCAAGCAAGGTGGCCGTAGATTTGACCCAGGCCAGAATGCAATTTGAGGCGGGTGATCTTGACGAAGCCAAAAATACGCTGACCCGCTTGCTATTCCATGTGCCCAAGAATGAGCAGGTACAGCGCATGCTGCTGGCCGTCAATCGTGAACGCCAGGATTACGCAAGTGTCTTACAGCAATTGCCCAAGCTTAAAAAGATTCCAAATTTCACAACAGAAGAGGTTTTTGCCACCGAATGTGAGGCCTGTACAAATTTGCTGGAAAGTGCAAGGGCAGAGGGAATTGAAAAGGTAGACAGGTTCTGGAACTCGTTAACCCGAAAACAGCGTCAAACACCTGAACTGGTCGACCAGTATGCTTATGAGCTAATGGAGGCAGGCGAGGACGAGAAATGCGAACTCCTGCTGCGCAAGACCTTGCGTAAAAACTGGAATTCAGACCTGGCATACACCTACGGACTTGTACAGATTGACGCGTCCAGACAGCTTCGCCTGGCTGAGGACTGGTTGAATAATCATCCACAGGATCCGAATTTATTGCTGACACTTGGTCGCCTGGCTTTACGCAGCGAAGACTGGGACAAGTCCAAGAATTATTACCAGCAGGCGATCACTGCTGGTGCGAGCCAGGAAGCTAATCGCGAACTCGGCCGTCTTCTGGAGAAACTCGGCGAGAGTGACAAGGCGCTTGAATACTATCGTTCCGGCCTGGAGAAGGTCTTGCCCGCGCCGAAATCGTCGCCCATTGATGATCATATTGTCGATGTAGAAGCCGTAGAGAAGGATCAAGCCGAGCAGGAACATGCTGAGCCGGGCGATGATACCGGGCAGGGTGATGTTGCTGACCAGGCTGGCGAAGTTGATGAAAACCAGCAGGCGGATAGAGGCGATGTTCCTGGGGCAGAACCTGCAAAGGCGTAAACGCTGATAAAAATATAGAGTCGCGCAAGTCGTTATCCCCTCGTTGACTGCAACTGTCATCGCAGGTTACAGCCTTTGTGACACAATATCTTCTCACCTGATGGCCTGAAATCAATTGCCATATTAGTGTCGCCGGCGCAGGTAAAAATTGCGGGACGAATACATTTCTTGAACTTGTAGCACCGGAAGTTCCGATTGAACCGGTAACGAAACTGTTGCCTTTGGTATCGGTGGTAAGATCACGTGGATTGATGACAGGAAGCTCGGCGTTTTCATAACCACTTGCCCAGCGTAATCTGCCATCCGGGGTATAACTTATCGTAACCACCCTATCCAGCGACGAGGCTTGACCTGTCATGACAATGTTGCCTTTGTTATCAAATTCAATTGCTGTTACAGAAGTCTGGCTGCTGCCCGGTTCAATATAAGTTTGACGCCAAAGTTCGTTGCCGTCTTTGTCATATTTAACAACAAGCGCTCCATTTGGAGATCCTGATTCATCCCCCCCGATCACATATACATTTTGAGTCTCATCAGCAAGCGTTTCAAAAGCCCCAAAAGCATCTTTAGCTTTCACTTCCCAGTCATCAATCCACAATCCAGTTGTGTATTGAGCCTGTGAAGTTTGCGAGCAGGCAAGTATACAAAGAGTAAGGCCTATGACAGCGGCTGTCTTTGTGGCTGATAATTTACAGCGACTCATAGGTCTTGACTTGAGTATTAAAATCTTTATTTTAGTGGGAAAAATAGATAATGTATTACAATTAAACCTTCTATTTTTACGCGTAATCCTTGCTGTTTAAACTAAAAAATGAGTTTGACATATCAATGCGATGATCAAGGGGAGGTGTCAATGGATAATTATTTTTGAATCTTGCTGGCATTGATACAGGCAATGGTATCTGCTGAATAATCAAATGAATCAAAATAGAGTTTTTCAGGATCAAGTCCGGCGTTTTCAAAGCTGGACTGCGCCGCTTTAATCATGGCTGGGGGCCCGCTGGCATAGACCTGGAAATGGCTTAGGCTGTCATGATCGTCAACAACAGCCTGATGGACAAAGCCTTTTCTGGACGGGTAAAACTCATCCGCTTTTGATAAAACAATCGTGTATTTAAACCAGCGGTTATTCAATGCGAAATTTTCCAGCCAGAATTTCAGGTAAACATCCTCCAGGGTTTGCACACCCCAGTACAAATGTGTGGGCAGAGCCGTGGCCTGTCTGCTGATCTGCTCGAGCATGGCTTTAATTGGCGCAATGCCGGTGCCACCGGCCAGCATAATTATGGGCTGCGTGTTTTGTTTGCGAATAAAATATGTTCCCAGTGGCCCATGGAGCCTGACGATATCGCCGATCTGATACTTGCCAAACACGCGTTCAGTAAACAGGCCGTTGTCGACTCTGCGTATATGAAAATCAATATGCCGGCCATCAGCGCCGGCAATGGAAAAACTGCGCACTCTTGAATCAGCTAAAATAATATCCATATATTGTCCGGCAACATGGCTGAAATCTTTACCGGGCGCAAGCGCTACACGCATGAGCATGACGTCATGGCAAAGTGGCTTCAGCGTTTTTATTCGCGCCGGCCAGTAGCGGCTCGAAGATGATAATTCCCTGAATTCTTCAATATCAATCTCAAGATTGGATAAGGCCCTGCAACGGCACAGTAGAATGCAGCCGTCGCGGGCATGATAGTCGCTGAGCGCGGAATCATCAAACTCATCGTGAGCGATTTCGCCGCTCAGCAGCCGTGCCTTGCAACTGCCGCAGTTACCGGCGCGACAGCTATGCGGTAAAGCCAATCCGGCATTGATCGCGGCATCAAGAACATATTGTTTATGGGATGCTTCAAATGAAGATTGGGTGCGTCTGTTTTTAACGTTAAAATTCAAGTTGGATGCGAATTTTTTAAGTTATTCGATTATGCCTGAATTACCAGAAGTTGAAACCACCCGCAAAGGTATCGCAGGCCATATCATTGGTCAAAAAATCGTTAAGCTTCATGTCCATGAATCACGGTTGCGTTGGCCGGTGGAGCGTGAAACCTTGTCGCGATCAATCGAAAACCATGTATTCACCGGTATTACCCGGCGCGGGAAATATCTGCTGTTTGCTAATGACAGGGGCGTGATGCTGTGCCATCTTGGCATGTCCGGCAGTTTGAGAATTGTCACCGACTTGCAGCAGCGCCGAAAGCATGATCACGTTGAGTGGATATTGGAAAATGGCGCCGCCATGCGGTTTCACGATCCGCGGCGATTTGGCTGCGTGCTGTGGATTGATTCGAATGTGAATGAGCATAAGCTCTTAATTAATCTGGGGCCGGAGCCCCTGTCTGATAATTTTAATGCTGAATACCTGTATAAAAAAGCCGGCATGCGGAAACAGGCTGTCAAAACCTTTATTATGAACAGTCATGTTGTCGTGGGCGTTGGCAATATTTATGCCAGTGAGGCATTATTTCTGGCGGGTATTCACCCGTCCCGGCAGGCAGGACGAATATCCAAAAAACGCTATGAATCGCTTGTCAAAGCGATAAAGCTGACGTTAAGCAAATCCATTAAATCAGGCGGCACGACATTGCGTGATTTTGTGAATTCCGACGGGCAGCCGGGCTACTTCAGCCTTAAACTAAACGTGTACGATAAAAACGGGCAGCCCTGTGTGATTTGCAGGCGTCCCATAAAACGAATTATCCAGACTCAAAGAGCAAGTTATTATTGTCCCGGGTGTCAGTCTTAGCCGGGACGTTCGATGTCAATCGCCGGTATTTTTCCAGTAATTGCTGCGCTGTTTCAGGGTGCCGGGGCGATGGGATAATGCATTCGACCGGGCAAACCCGTATACACTGCGGCTGCTCAAAGTGACCGACACACTGCGTGCATTTTCCGGGCTCGATTTCGTAAATCTCCTCACCCTGGAAAATAGCCTGGTTAGGACACACAGGTTCGCACACATCACAATTAATGCACACGTCTGTGATCGTTAGCGCCACCTGTCCCTGACCTTTAGCTGCCGTTAATTTGATTGATTTTGCTTACCAGGCACTCATTCACGTGCGGGTCCAGAAATTGTGAAACGTCGCCGTTCAGGCATGCGATTTCCCTGACAATTGACGCCGAAACAAAAGTGTATTTCTCAGACGGGGTAAGAAAAATGGTCTCTACATCTGAGTTCAATCGCCGATTCATCGACGCCAGCTGAAATTCGAACTCAAAATCACTTACCGCTCGCAGGCCTCGTAAAACCACCCGTGATTTTTGCATCGCCATGACGTCGATGAGCAGACCTGAAAAGCCTATAACCCGGGTAGACGGAACGTCTTTCATACAGTGTTCAATCATCGAGACACGTTCATCCAGGCTGAACATTGGCTTTTTTTTTGGATTAGCAGCAACGGCGATGATGGTTTCGTCAAACATACGGGCAGCTCGCTTGATTAAATCAAAGTGGCCGAGCGTTATCGGATCAAAGGTGCCTGGATAAAGTACACGTTTTGTCATGGAACTGCTTGCTTAATGGTGTTGATTGATTATATAAGTAACCTTTCAATATTACATCTATGTTTACAATGATTTGTATCTATAGGGATTATTCGCAACCAGCAAACTTATATGTATAGTCAATATTATCGAGATGAAAATCCTCATTACTTTAAGAGCAGGTTATATTGCCAGGCAGAATGTTCGGTTTGACTTATTGAGCAGTGCCGTTGACACTGATAGCGGCCTGCACTGCGAGGCGTTAACGAATTATCCGTTCAATATCGGTGGCGAATGACGAGCACGTCGGCTTGCGTTAAGCGCGTGGTCCGCTGTCTACCAAAGAAAAAATATTTCAACATTATCAAATTCTTATGACACAGAAAAATAACGCGTTAAGCACGCAGATTTTAGCAGGCGTAAAAGTGCTTGATTTGAGCCGGGTACTGGCTGGACCGTGGTGCAGTCAATTGCTGGCTGATTTAGGCGCCGATATTATTAAAATTGAAAGGCCCGAAAAAGGCGACGATACGCGTGGCTGGGGGCCGCCTTATGTAGAGGATGAAAATGGCAATGCGATTGAGTCGGCGTATTTTTTATCTGCAAATCGAGGTAAAAAATCACTTGCCATCGACATCAGCAATCGCACCGGACAGCAAATTATCGGTGATCTGGCTGAAAAAGCAGATATCGTCATTGAGAATTTCAAGGTAGGTGGTCTGAAAAAATATGGCCTTCATTATGATGCATTGAAATCAAGAAATCCCGGTCTGATTTATTGTTCAATAACTGGTTTTGGTCAGGATGGACCTGACGCGCAGTCACCGGGATATGATTTCATGATTCAGGCACTGGGAGGATTAATGCACATCACCGGAGAACCAGAAGGCCAGCCGGTAAAAGTGGGTGTTGCTGTTGCTGATATCATGACAGGCATGTATGCAGCTGTAGCCATACTTGCAGCTCTTAATCACCGGCAAAAAACCGGCGAAGGTCAGTACATAGACTTGTCGCTGCTGGACTGCCAGGTGGCTATGCTGGCGAATCAGGCCAGCAATTTTTTAACATCAGGCGTGTCGCCGCAGCGGCTGGGGAATACACATCCGAACATTGTGCCATACCAGGTTTTTCAAACCGAGGATGGATTTATTAT
>JAHEKD010000196.1 GCA_024638545.1 Gammaproteobacteria bacterium | reverse complement strand
TGCAGAACAACGTTGGAATCGGCAACAGCAACGAGACCAGCATAGGTTCTATCGACTAACGGAACCGGGCGTCATGGAGTCAAACCCCATGACGCCCTTATTTCTATTCAAGGGTAGGTTTATTCTGTTGTTATTACTTATTTATCCAAGTTTGATAACACAATCGACATAGCCAAAACGAGTTGTCCGCTCCAGATAGAAAATCAAGAGGAACACCATGAGAACCAGACAAAAAATGACAAGAGGAAATCATGTAGGAGCGCTGTCGTTGATGGTGTTTACCGCAATGACAGTCATACCTTTCACAAGCGCCCTGGCACAGTCAAACGTCAATGGGGAGCGCGATATCACGATAACGGGTGATGGCGATCTGCTTCAGGACAATATTGGGGTAGGCAACAAAAACAAACTTGAAAATTCCACCATAAAAAAGTCGAACACGGGCGATGTGGAAGTCATGATCAATCACACCGGCAGCCTGATTCAAAGCAATACAGGTCTCGGTGAAAAAAATACCGTTCACGTCGGTGCAGTCAAAAAGTCAACTACCGGTGATTTCAGTTCGGCGGTCACGCTGCAGTCTTTGCTGCAGGAAAACAAGGGCGTTGGTAACCGTAACGAGGCCAATCTGGGAACCGCAATCCAATCTGAATCTGGCAATTTCGAATCCACAACAAATACAGGGTTCGTGTCCCAGGGTAATACCGGTCTGTCTAACAAGAATACGGTCAATATCGGATCGCTCAACAATGCTGGTTCGGGCAGTGCGGTAGTTGAGGCCAATGTTGGTACAGTTATACAAAGCAATACAGGGCTCAGCAATGACAACCTGGCGAACTTCAGCTCTTTAAGTCATTCAGAAGTTGGAACGATGAACGCGTCCAGTACTACCGGGATGGTACTTCAGGACAATGCGGGAATGTCTTTGCGCAACCAGGCCAACATCAGTTCGGCCCAGCAGTCAGAAGTGGGTGTTCTCGATTCGAGCTCGACAGTAGGCAATGTGATCCAGGTCAATACCGGGATCGGCAATCAGAATCTGGTGAACATTGGTTCTGCCTCTAACTCCACTGCGGGTGGAATTGTCACTGAAAACAAAGTCGGCAATGTGGTCCAGGCTGCCGGGGGCATGGGGAACAACAACGAAATCAATATCGGATCGGTTAAGAATTCAACCGTAGACGGTTTGCGCGCCGAGACCAATGTTGGAAATATCGTGCAGACTACTGCCGGTGTATCGAATCTGAATGAAGCCAATATTGGCGCTATTCGTAATTCCGGTGCGGGACATGTCAACACCAAAACCAATCTGGGTAATCTGGTCCAGAACTCAGCTGGAATTGCCAATCACAACGAGGTCAACCTTGGGTCTGTGCGAAACGGCCAAGTTGGTTCAATGGATGTCAACGTAAACGCCGGTAATATCATTCAGAACGCGGTCGGTATTGGTAATTGGAATACTGTCAATGTGGGATCTGTAAAAAATTCTGAGGCGGCCACTCACAAGGCTAATGTAAGTGTCGGCAATATTGTTCAGACCTCGGTTGGCTTGGGAAAAGAAGCCGCGGTGAATGTCGGGTCCGTGATCAATGAATAAGTTTATCAAGAAAAAAAGCGCTGCTTTCGAAAACTTTTTTGCCGGTGCAACGTTAGTAAAGAAACAGAGGATTTTTGAAATGCACAAGCTCTATTTAAAACGCTCACTGAAAATACTGGCTATCGTGGCCACGTTCACAGTAGCCACCGCTGACGGGATTCTGGTCGCTCCGGCTCATGCAGGAGAAATAGAGCTTACCGATATCCAGAATGCCAAACTGGCTCGACATCGGGCCCGTGAGCGGGTGATGAAAAATGAGAAACAGGAAGACTATATTGAAGATGATACGCCTGGACCTAGCGACTTGAACGATGGCGACTGCGGTACTGTCGATATCGGAAACGTGGTCAACAACAAAGGCTTTGGCGGCCCCAAAGAGATTGACGTGATTATTACTGGCGACATCATCAATGCCAATAACGATTGTAACTAACAGTAAAACACTGATAAACCACTAAAGAAGAGATTAATGAGGTCTGAGATGAAGAGTACAGCGAGAAAAATCAGCACCACGGTTGTAGCCGGTCTCCTGCTGGGAGGTTGTGCGGTATCCCAGGTCCAGGAAGACGTTGAAAAGGAAATCCAGGTTGTTAAGCAGGGCCCGAAAGAACTTCCGGAGCGAAACATCACTGATTTTGCGGATGGCCTTCGGTGCATGGATAACCTGTTTGCAATTTTCGGTTACGCCCCTAACGAATATGTGATTCTGATGGAGGACATCAAGGACAAAACCAAGAAAGTAGATGCCGGCGCTAAAGACATGCTGATTTCAGCGATCTCGGACATGAACCGCCGAAGTCAGGTGATTCAGCTCATCGCTTACGGTGCTGACTCAGGTAACCTGGTGTCTTTTCTTGGTCAAGCCGAACTGAAAAGTGTTTATAAGAATGTTCCGCCCTTCGACATCATTGGCTCGGTGACTCAGCTTGACAAAGATATTGTTCGGAAACAGGCTGACCTTTCGGCCCAGGCAGGAGGTACCGTGGATGGTTCAACCATTGGTGGTGGTTTTGGTTTGTCCGCCAGCAATAGCGCGTCTGTGCTCGGTCTCGATCTGAGCGTGATTACCACCCATAACATTGCGGTCATTCCCGGGGTGACCACGCGTAACTCAGCGGTCATCTATAAACGAGGTGATGCCAAGGACTTCGACGCTGGAATCAGTAAAACCGGAGTGAACTTCAGTATTGCCAATAACCAGAGTGATGGCACTGCCCAGGCGCTACGCGCGCTCATCGAGCTGTCGGCGATCGAGCTGATGGGAAAGCTGATGAAGATTCCGTACTGGAAATGTCTTGGTCTGGACCCGAACCATCCTGAGATCCAGCGTGAAGTTTCGGACTGGCACTATCAGCTTACCCAGGCCGGCAGTATACACACGTTGACAAAAGTCCAGCTGTATATGCGTGGGTATTACGCTGGGCCATTCGACGAAATTATTGACGCTGATTATCAGAATGCCGTTCTGCGTTATAAGGAGCGATTAGGGCTTCCTGCAGATCCAGGTGTCGACCTCGCATTCTATACGGCTTTCATGAACGAAACACCCGACACGGTGGAACCTTCAAAGCTCGCTTATGTTAAAAAGAGCAAAAAGGAGGCCGAAGAGAAAAAGCCCAGACAATCGAACGTTGCCATCGGCGGTAAGAAGAGCGAGCAAGAGCCGCAAAAACTTGAAGTGGCGGAAGCGCCGAAACAAACTGAAGCACCTGCAGATGCACCAATCGATGTTTCGATCACTTCAACTTCGGTTACCGATGTCTACCAGACCGGGGAAGACGTGTTTTTGACAATCAAATCCAATACAAACGGGTTCGTCAACTGCTACCTCGAGAGCGGCGGTATATTCGCCAGGATCTTTCCTAATCGTTTTTCGCCGGATGGATATATATCAAGCAAAGGTTTCGTAGCGCTACCTGACTCGCCAGCCTATTCGGTGACCGCAGATGCCAACGGCGAAATGATTCACTGCATGCTCACGACCAAGCCGGTGATTACTGACCTGCCCAGTACGCTGAGACTTGCGGATTTTGAGGCCCTCCCTATTTCTTCCAAATCGGAAATCAGTGCCGCCTATAAAAAGGTTACGTCAGGCCGGTTTGGTGAGGCAACTTATACGATCAAGGTACAGTAGGATGAAAAATAAACGACTGATAAACACAATTGCCATGACTGCGCTGATATTTTCAGCGCAAGCTATGGCGGACGTCACCACTAACGAAAAAGCGAAACCGGATGACTGGAATCGTTCAGTACAGATGAAGCCAATGAGCGCGAGTAAAAGTGGCCAAGTAACTGATTTCCCCTATTCCAGTGATAATCAGCTCCGATGCTGGCAGAAAGGTGACTTGATAGTTCTGGAAAACGACTGGAAACCAGTCGATTCCGGTAAAGGAAGTCTGCTGAGAAATGGCTCAAAAAGACTTCACGCTTACGACTACGGTGAAACTTTTTGCATTTACTTAGGAGGCTAATGCCATGAAAAAGAGATTATTAACATTGATGATGGCCGGGGTTCTATCGACTCAGGCAGTGTGGGCGGACCAGTCTACCCACGTGGGGACACAGGTCCTAGAAAAAGGTCAGATAATCGATATGCTGCAACCTAAAATGAAGACCCGCGGAATCCGCATAAATCAGCCGGCGCAAACCGCTGCTACCGGTGACCAGGTCTCGCAGGATCAAGGCCAGCAGGTTGCTGCGGCGGAACAGCAAGCTCCACCACCTTCGATTTCAATGGAGATTAATTTTGCTTATGACTCAGCTGAACTCACACAACAGTCAATCGAGCAATTAAATCCGCTTGGTCAGGCGCTTCAGTCCCCCGAACTCGCGGGTCTGGCATTCATGCTCGAAGGCCACACAGATTCGACGGGGCCGGAAGATTACAACATGCTGCTGTCGCAAAGAAGGGCGCAAGCAGTGGGACAGTTTTTGTATGAGTATTACGGTGTGAATCCAAGCGATCTCAACCTGATTGGCCGCGGTGAAACAGCCTTGCTGGACCAGTCTAATCCAACTTCCGGGGTCAATCGTCGTGTCACGATCACTACGTTGACCAACTAACAGGATGGTCGGGAAAACAATTGCGCTGGTTTCAGTGATCCTAGCGTCTTCAACGGCCATGGCTCAGACCACGATCATTCAGTCTAATATAGGGGTGGGGTGTTCGTCGGTCTGCATCAATGGCAACTGTACCAGCACATGTGAGGATGGCAATTCAGAAGCTGTCAAAGGCAATGGCGAAGTTATTGATAAGTCCTATGGCTATGACGCGTTTACCGAGGTTGTTTCATCGGATATCGATACCACCATCACTCAGAGTGAAAAGTTTGAAATCAACGTCACGGCAGACAGCAATCTGATAGATCACATTTTGGTGGAGAAGGACAAAGGAGTCCTGTCGGTTAAATTACAGAACGGTCAGTACATGGACGCGACAATGAGTGTAGAGATCACCATGCCGAATCTGCAAAAATTAACTCAGTACGGTGCGGCCCAAATGACCTTTTCCGGATTCGATCAATCTGATCTTGAGCTGAACGTGATGGGAGCCGGCCAGGTCGCGGGCACCGACAATTTGGTCACAAATCTGGTACTTAACTCCCAGGGTGCTTCGTCCTTGGATATGCGCAGCAGCGAACTCATCAATGCTGAAGTTCATGCCATGGGAGCAAGCGAAATTCGGTTGAACTTTCCTCAGGGAAAAGGGCGCATCACCGGCGAAATACAGGGTGTCAGCGAACTGCTGTACTGCGGCGATCCGGATAATAACGTCAGCGTATTCGGTGTCGCGGATATTCAAAGAGTAAACTGTTCCTAAGCATCCATCTTCCTGACACCTTGGTCCGTCCCCTGCTTCGCCAACTCAAGGCTCGAATTAACACCGCATTATTGGGCTAAAAATGGTTCAGTAAAGGTGAATACGATTGGTATTTTTTGTATCGGTGGTCGTTTACATGTTGGTACACTAATCCTAATCCCTAAAGCTTTACTAGAATTCCAGCATGCCC
>JAHEKD010000195.1 GCA_024638545.1 Gammaproteobacteria bacterium | reverse complement strand
TGTGCCGGCACATATGCTGATAACATAATGCCGGCCTTTGGTCGTAAAACCCATACAGGACGCATCCTTTAACCGTCTCGCTACGTAGTCCGGTGAGAAATGCGGGCTAGAGTTTGTCTGGAAATATCGTCGCTAACTGTACTGTCATCTCGCCGAGTAGCATACTCATTATCCTGACAATCGCCGCATGGTCTTTCTCTGAGAGCACCCGTTTAAGATCTATATTACTGTAATCAACCTGCCGCCCCATTGCATCCAGAATTTCGCTGCGTGCCTTCAATACGACACTGCCGTCATTACTATAACCAAATTTTTCGATGCTGATGGAAAGCTGATAATCAGGTTTATTCGTTTGCCGATAAGGAAAATCTATAAGCTGCTGGTTAGGCAGTAGCTGAGCTATATTGGCCTTAATAGTCTTGATCAAATTCTCTTTCAATGGCTCTGCCCAGCGATGATTGTTAGAGTAACTAAGCTGATTATTCCCATCACGGGATGCAATACCCTCTCGGTCAAGATGTGCGGGCACATCCACAGGTCCTATTGCCAGTTTAAAGGTCTTCAAATCCAGCGCCTGTGAAGTTAATTCTTCAGGACTGAGCAAGTAATAACTGGGCCCGGCATCTTGTGTAGTTGCGCAAGAAACCAACTGCATCACGGCAAGTAGGTATATAGCCATGTTTCTGAATATTTTTTTCACTTTCTGTCACCCTGCCTTGATTTACCGAAAATCACTGAGCTTGGATTGCCCTCTATTGTTTCAACCAGCGTCCTTACTGATCTTGCAGCCTCCTGCATCTCTTTAAACAATGTATTGAGTTCGTAACGTGTAATTGAGTCTTCATCCAGTCCCTGCATAAGTTTTCTTGAGTCCGCTAGGGTCCTGTCTACACTATCGAGCACTTTGACAATTTTACCATCATTCTCGTCAAGCAAATTTCGCAGGTCTGTAACCACAAGGTTTAGATTATCCACCAGTTTCTCAATTTCGAGTTTATTGACTTTTTCCAGAATTTCACTGAGGTTATTGGTAATTTCACCCAGGTCAGTGGAAACAGTAGGAATTTCCGGATAACCGTTAAAAAATCTGGTCCTCACAGCTTCAGCATCCGGAAAAAAATCGACTGAAATAAAAAGCTGGCCGGTTAAAAAGTTCCCCGTTTGTAATTTAGCTCGAAAGCCCTGATCTATTGTCTCCTGAAATTTTTCAAGATCCTGCTCAGCACTTGTAATTTTATCGTCTGAATCTAACCCCGCCCAACCAGGTTCAATTTCAACCAAAACGGGGATTTGGACTTCATCCCTATCGTCGTCATACTGTATATCAATACTCACCACCCGCCCAATTTCAATCCCACGATAATCAACCGGCGCCCCTACACTCAAGCCTCTAATCGATTGCTCAAAGTTCAATATAAAGTACTTTTTATCCCCGTAATTCACCTGGCCGACAGATCCCTTGTCGTCGTAAAGCCTGAAAACTACGTCTGAGGCATCAAAGGCGATATTTTCGCGCACAATCGGGGAGTCAAAAGCAATACCACCTGAAATCAAGCTCTCAATTGACTGCAATTTCACAGCTATACCGTTGGCGCTCAATTCAGCCGAAATACCGCTTATATTCCAGAAATTTGTGTTCTGATTGATAAGAACATCATAAGGCGCCTCAATAAAACCCCTGATGTCCACATTCGAGAAATCGTCCGACAGTTCGATCGAATCAATTTGTCCAACCGGAAATTGCTTAAAATATATCGGACTGCCCTCGCGCAAGGATCCTGGATTATCAGACTCCAGCCTGATACTCGCTCCGGCAACTGAATGCTCACGAGGCGGTGGATGTTTTAGACCGATGAATGATTTGGTGGGTTTGCCGTCTTCACTCGAGTCAATTCCGATATATGCGCCTGAAATCAGGGTATTTAAACCGGTTACCCCACCCAAGCCTACCCTGGGTTTAACCACCCAGAATTTGGTATTTTCATTTAAATAGGGCTCAGTTTCCTTACTCATTCTTGCCGAAACTATTACGCCTGAAAAGTCATCACTGATGCTTATGGTGTCGACAACACCAAGCGCAACATCCTTGTATTTGATTTCGGTCTTACCCGCCTCTAACCCAGTTGCAGTATCAAATGTGATAGTGACCAGAGGCCCCTTGTCATGCTGGTTTTTGTACACCAACCAGGCCCCCAGGGCCAGAGCCAGTATCGGTATAAACCAGACCACGGAAATTGACCTGGATTTCTTGACGTTTACCTGCGCATGTACTTGCTGCGTTTCATCATGCATCGCTATTAACTATCCCAAATTAGTCGAGGATCAAACTGCATCGAGGCAAACATCGTCACTATAACCACAGCTGTGAAAGCCATAATGCCAATCCCCGGTATGATATTAATGAAAATGCCAAACTGAACCAGTGCAACTAGTATAGCCACCACAAACACGTCTATCATTGACCAGCGACCGACAAACTCTACCATGCGATACAGCCTGGTCAGCTGAAGTCGATTTTCATGTTTTTTTCGCTGTACGCATACCAGCAAATAACCCAATCCGATAATTTTCAATATGGGTACTGCAATGCTTGCAACAAATATCACAATAGCAATCGGCCAGGAGCCACTTTCAAGAAAATGAATCACACTACCCATCAAAGTGCTGGCTTCAACTTGCCCCAGAGCATAAACGCTAGTCACCGGATAGAGCATGGCTGGAATGTACAGCATTACAGCGGTTATCAAAAGTGCCCACGATCGTTGTATTGAATTTACCTTCCTTAGATGCAGCGGCGACATACAGCGTGGGCATAGATGCACTGTAGCCGGTGACAGCTGGCTGCAAACATGACAACTTGATAAATTAAGGTCTCTGGCAGTTACCATGAGAAATTCTTTTTCCGTGCTCATCTAATAGGCTCCAGTTGATCCCAAAAGCGATGACGCTCAACACTGATGTTTGATGCAATAATTACCACAACCAATGCGGCAAAAGCCCAGAAAGAGACACCGGGTAATATATTGGCCAGGCTGCCGAGTTTCACAAAGGTGACAAGAATTCCGATTAGAAAAACTTCGATCATATTCCAGGGTGCAATCCACTCAACAATGTAGTAAGTCCATTTAGAATGTGGTGGCACCTTATTTATTTTCAGTGGAATCAAAATCGAAAGCATGCCCAGAATTCTCAATGCCGGCACAATCAGCAGGACAATGCAGACAACAATACTCATCATTTTCATGTCCAGCTTGTACAGAGCAGTCACGGATTGAAATAAATTAATCTCCACAACTATACCCCTGGCCTCGATACCTAAAAAAGGCAGCGAAACAGAAATCATGTATAAAATTAGTGCAGTCAAGTTTAATGCCAGCGTTCGCGTGATCATATCGACTTTTTCAGCATACAGGCTCGCGCCACAGCGCTGACAGAGTGCAGCCTGACCCTCGCAAATCGGCTTACGCTCATGTATAAGATCACATTCATGGCAGGCAATGAGTTTCTCAAGATCCATAACACATTTCTAATTTATTAATAAATCACTTTAAAAAAAATCAGTAAACATATAATAATTCTGTAATGTTCAGTTAATATTCATCAAGGATGCATGAAAATGTGTCATCATTGCAACGCTTGTATTTAATGAACAACACAAAATAACAATTCTATTAGGAACTTGTAAATGAAAGCAACAAAGCTATCCCTGTTTGTCACTGTTTGTATAGCCCTTTTCACAACGTCGGTATCTGCGCAGACTGGTACATACGAGCTTCAAGATAACACAGTTGAAGATGATTCGGGATTCTTTATCGCGCTTGGCGTCAGCCGAATTCAGGTGCAGGCATCATCGGAATTCAATAATGCCAAACTTGATTTTGACGACAGCGATAATGCCTATAACGTTCGTGCCGGTTACATGTTTACAAACTGGTTCGGACTTGAAGCAGCCTATTACGATTTCGGCAATTTTGCAGATTCCCTGGAAGACGCAGTCGCTGACCTGGGCGTTCCGAATGCGGATGTAGACCTCGATTTAAAAGGCTACGGTCTGTCACTGATCGGCAATATACCCTTGCCTTATGTTGATTTATACGTGAAGGGCGGTGCGGTTAAACTCGATGGCAAAGCCACAGCCAGTGCTTTTGGACTGTCGATCAGCGATGAAAGAGACAGCACCGAACCTTTTGCAGCCATAGGCGCAGAGCTTGATTTTGGGATGGTAAATCTTTTTGCAGAGTATTCAAGAATTCTTGATAATGATGACGTCGAAGTTGATTTCGCCACTGCAGGCGTCAAACTGGAATTTTGAAAAAATATTAAAGTACATCTTGTATGTACCCTTCAATAAATGTTTATTTGGCTTTAGTTTTATAAACTCGCATACAAGCATATATCCAAGAATCGCGTTTTAATATCAAACGATGACCACTACAGGCAGGCGGCATTAACGCGATCGTCTATAAAAACGATGATAATATCCACTTCATGATTATCTTGACATTACTTGTATTTCCGTAAAATAGTGTTTATCCTTTCACTCGATTAGAAATCTAATCAGCGATGGAATTTCCCTTCTAGACAGCCATTAGAGAGGAACAATAAATTTATCACGGGAGGAGGATTGTCAGTTTTCTACAGACAAGCTACCGAGCAATACCGCTGCCGACAAATTAACGCTATAAGTCGCGTGCTGGCGCTGGCGGCAATTTGTCTGTTTCAGATCAGCTGCACGCAACTTGGCCCTGATTTCAAAAAAATCGAAATCCAAGAGGTCGAGCACTGGATTGGCGATAATCCCGCCATTAGCCGCGATGCCGTCGAACTAAGCGACTGGTGGACGGTTTTCAACGATCCTGTCCTTAATGAACTGGTAGCGGAAGCATTCGAGCAGAACCAGTCGCTGCAAATTACCGGCCTGCGCATATTCGAAGCACGGGCGCGGCTTGGAATCGCGGTTGGCAACCAGTACCCGCAGGTGCAGGAGCTCAATGGCTTTGTCTCAACTGACGGCCTCAGCGAAAACAGCCCTAACTTCAACCAGTCGTTGGACGACAGTTTTTCCAGCTATCAGCTTGGCTTTGACGCCATATGGGAGATCGATTTCTGGGGGCGTTTCAGCCGTGGAGTCGAGGCCGCTGATGCCAGCTTGAACGCCACCTTCGCTGATTTCGACGATGCCCTGGTGAGCCTGGCTGCCGAAGTGGCAAGAGTCTACGTAACCGTCCGCACCCTGGAAACCCAGTTGAATCTTGCACAGGCCAATATTGCATTGCAGCAGGAAAGCCTGCGTATTGCGCAAATCAGGTATGACAATGGCGCTACCACCGAACTCGATGTGCAGCAGGCGATATCCAACCTGAGTTCAACTCAGGCCAGGGTTCCGGCACTGAGGCGTTCTTTATCCCAGGCGATGAACAGCCTGAGTATCCTGCTCGGTAAACCGCCCGGCAAGCTAAATCTCAAGTCCGGCGCCGCGAGCACAATCCCGATGGCGCCCGCAAGCATTGCCGCTGGCATCCCGGCTGATCTGCTGCGTCGCAGACCCGATATACGCCGTGCCGAACTGCAGGCCGCGAGCCAGAGCGCGTTAATCGGTGTGGCGGAAGCTG
>JAHEKD010000194.1 GCA_024638545.1 Gammaproteobacteria bacterium | reverse complement strand
TATTGGGGCGATATCATAGGCTTTGCCGACGGCCATTATCGTTTCCCATAGCCTTAACGCATAGCGTGTATGGACATTAATTTCATAACTGAGCTCACCGGTGAAACTTACACGGCAGATCCGGGCGTAAATACCGGCTACCGTGCCGGTGCGTAGGGTCATGAACGGGAAGGCCGGGTTTGATAAATCGATATCCGTACCCAGGGCCTGCATGACAAGCCTCGCATTTGGGCCACACACGGTTGCATTCGACCACTGGGAGGTCACCGGTGTGATCTTTACATCCCATTGCGGCCGCTCAATTTGCAGGAAATGTTCCATATGACGGTGGATTTCATCGGCATTACCGGTGGAAGTTGTCATCAGGTAGTGATTAACCGCCAGTTTAAAACTAACGCCGTCATCAAGTATCAGGCCATCGTCACTCAGCATCAGTCCATAGCGGCCCGCATTATTTTCAAGTGAGTCGAATGAGTTGGTATAAAGCATATTCAACAGTTTTAGGCTGTCCGGCCCCTTGATCTCAAATTTACCAAGCGGTGAACCGTCATAGACGCCGACTCCCTGGCGCATAACCCTGCATTCACGATCAACCGTTTGCTGAAAGCTTTCACCCGGTTTTGCATAATAGCCGGGTCGTTGCCAGCGGGCACCTGCTTCATACATCATCGCACCGTTGTCCCTGTGCCAGGCGGTCATTGCCGTGTGGCGATAGGGCAAAATGACAGATTCTTCCCTGATGCCTGCCATAGTGCCAAATTCAACGGGGATGTAGGGTGAGCGGAAGATGGTTGTTCCAACCTCGTCCATTGGCGAGCCGGTTTGCTGTGCAATCGCGCCAACCGCATTAATGTTGCCTGTTTTTCCCTGATCAATACCCATGCCCGTGGTGGTGTAGCGCTTGGCGTGTTCGACTGCACAGAAGCCTTCGCGTATGGCCAGATGTATATCGGCAAGGGTGACATCATTATGCAGGTCGATAAAAGACTTGTCCGAGGGACGCTGTTGTTTGACGTGCCATAATGGTTCAATGTGATAGGGCATTTCGAATTCAATATCGGGGCAGGGTATAGGGTGGCATGAATAGCCCTGAGCCTGCGCAGCCAGTGCACCGGCATTTGCGCCATCGGTCAGGGCCTGTCCAAGGCTGAATTTACCGCGGGCACCACCAGCACAAAATCCGGGCTGGGCAAAATTGTCAGGAATAAAGGTGGCCAGATCGTCGTCATATTTTAAAGTGCCGCGAGACTGTGAATGCAAATGTACAGTAGGGTTCCAGCCACCGGAGACGCACAGTAAGTCACAGGACAGTTTTTGTGTATGTCCATCGATTTGTGATTGTATACTGACAGCTTTGACTCTTTTATGCCCGTGTGTCTTGATTAATGTATGTTGCTTAAAAATAGTTATGTTATTCACTAAATTCTGCAAGCCTTTTTCAACATGCTCACGGCTGTCAACAATTGCCGCAATGTCAATGCCGTTTGCCATCATGTCCCGCGCAACTCGATAAGCGCTGTTGTTATTGGTAAATACGACGGCCCTCTTACCCGGGCGCACAGCGTATCGATTTATATAGGCCTGAACTGCACCGGCAAGCATGACCCCCGGACGGTCGTTGTCAGGAAAAACCAGGGTTCGCTCTAGTGCGCCGGTGGCAATGACGACTTGCCCGGCGCGAACACGCCAGTTTCGTTGACACAGGTCATCCCGGTCAATGCGCTGCGTTAACATCAACAGGTTGTGTTCACGGTAGGCCCAGACGGTCGTGTTCTGCAGTATCGTGACATTTTCATGTTGTGATAATGCTTTATTAACTGCCTCTATCCAGGTAATGGCTGGTTCATGATTAATCGTTAAGTTTTTGTTGAGCAGCGAACCGCCAGTATGTGGCTGCATGTCTGCAAGTATCACCCTGGCGCCACTTTTAGCAGCGGTCAGGGCGGCCATTAAGCCGGCGGGACCAGCACCTGCGATGAATAGATCACAGTGACCGTGGCGGGTTTCGAATTTTTCCTGCTTACTGTCCAGTGCGGGGGCTTTAGCCAGGCCTGCAGCCCGCCTGATATGGGATTCGTAAACCCGCCAGTTCGGCCACATGAAGGTTTTATAGTAGAACGCCGCTGGCAATAGTCTTGAAAAGCCCTGATTGATGGCCATTAAATCGAAATCAGGGGATGGCCAGCAGTTCACTGACCTGGCTTTTAACCCCGGTTTTATCATTACGGTTGTTATCGGCTGGTTCGCGGCCTGTGAATGACCGGTTAATTCCACAAACGAAGAGGGTTCCTCAACCCCGCAGCTAACTATGCCTCTTGGGCGGTGGTACTTAAAACTTCTTGCTGTCAGCGATACGCCGCTGGCTAATAGTGCAGAAGCCAGTGTATCGCCGTTAAAGCCCCGGTAGGTTTTACTATTAAATTCAAATTCGATGATTTGACTGCGATCAATCAATCCAACATTGTTAAAACGCAGCCTATTCATCTTCAGATTGCTCTTTGAGTCTGTCGCCTGTGTAATTGATGTCATGCGTCAGCGTGTGGCGGCTGACGGTGGTCCACTGTCCGCAGCCGCGGACGTGCCACCACTTTTCCTTAACCTCACCGACAGGGTTCATGGGAACGGTCAGATAATTTATCCATTCACCGTCACTCAATTCATCCGGGGAATGCGGGCGCCGTTGCTTTGCCGGGCCACCGTGCACAAATTCGCTTTCATTTCTGGGGCCGCAAAAAGGGCAGTGAATAATTAGCATGACTGTCTACTCATTAACGTGCGGTGGTTGTGCCTGACTCCAGAACAAAATCCAGATGGTTAAACCGGTGCAATCCAAAGGGTTCGATTAACTTGTGCGGCTCGTTATTGGCGATCAAATGGGCCAGTGTGTAACCGCCGGCGGGAATGGCCTTGAATCCTCCCCACCAGCCGGCCGATACATACAATCCCGGGATATCTGTTTTACTGACAATAGGTGTGGCATCGTGGGCAATATCCAGGGTGCCGCCCCACTGGCGCAACATTTTAAGCGTTTTGAATGAAGGAAAGAGTTCGAGCATGGCACATACGGCATCTTCATAGACAGACTGCTTAATGTCGCGCCGGAACGACTGTCCCGGATCAGGTGCGCCGCCGATAACCAGCTCACCTTTGTCTGACTGGCTTAAATAGACGCCCATGTCCGGGCAATTGACCACAACATCTATAATGGGTTCAACCGGTTCGGAGACAAATGCGCTGAGGTTAAATGATTTCAACGGTAATTTAAGATCAACCGTTTGGGTTAAGGTGGTGGTATGGCCCGAAACCACCACTGCAACCTTGTTGGCACTGATCGGGCCACGATTCGTTTCAACCCCGCTAATCCTGCCATCACCGGATCGTGTCAGGGACTTAACCTCGGTATTCTGGTGAATCTCAACACCGCGGTCGTCTGCACTGCGGGCATATCCCCAGGCAACGGCATCATGCCTGCAGACTGCGGCATTACTGTGCACCATGCCGGCGATTATGGGTAACCGTGATTCAGGTCCTCCGCCGGTTAGGCTCGGAATACGTCGGCGTATCTCATCAACACTGATTTGCTCATAGCTTGAGCCATAAATGTCCATGGTTAACATGCGGCGTTTAATATCCCGGAGCCTTGGAAAAGTCTGCACAATGTCAATCATGCTGCGGTTAGAGTACATCAGGTTGTAGTTTAACTCTCTAGTCAGGTTCTCATAGAGCCGGACTGATTTGACATAAAACGGGATACTTTCATCGCGCATATAGTTTGAACGAATGGTAACGGTATTTCGGGCGACATTGCCGCCGCCAAGCCATCCTTTTTCGATGACGGCCACATTGGTTATAGCGTGATTTTTTGCCAGATAATAGGCTGTGGCCAGGCCATGACCGCCGGCACCGATGATAAGGACATCGTAATGATTTTTCAGGGCAGGGCTGCGCCAGGCTTTTTGCCAGCCCCGGTGATTGGAAAGGGCGTTTCTTGCGAGGCTAAAAAATGAATACCGCTGCATAAACTATTGCTTCCAAACACATATCATTAAATTATATAAGGGTTCGTTATTTCTCAATTATATTATATATTTTTTGATCGATGATCAATAAGGTCATACTGAATCCGTACCGATAATCAAAACTGCCTGCATAGCTAAATATTTTATTGTTCAAAATACCGTTCAGACAGCTACCCGCTGTAAGCTCTGGCGTTGATCTGGTGATAAATCACCACTTCATATTGAATATGGACTCAACTTGCCAACGCTCAGCAATCAGAATATTATTCGAATTTGCACGTTACATTTTTTCAGATAGGGACAAACAGGTTCTCAAGAGGCGTAGAGGTTGCAAAAGAAAAGCAAGCGCAGTGTTGACACACTGCCTTTAACAGCCAATCACTGGGGAGCTTACCGCGTTGAAACCAACGATGGAAAGGTTGTTGCACTGCACGATTTTGAACAGGACACTGATCCTTCACCAATTGGCCACGGACTCGTTGATGTTGTCGACGGGCCGCTACGAATCAAGGCGCCTATGGTTCGAAAGAGCTGGCTGGAGAATGGCCCCGGTGCGGCAACTGAAAAACGCGGTTCAGATGCATTTGTCAAGGTCAGCTGGAACCTGGCAGAGAAACTGGTTGCTGACGAATTGAACCGTGTACGCTATGACTTTGGCAATGAGTCTATTTTTGCAGGTTCTTATGGCTGGGCGAGCGCCGGTCGATTTCACCATGCCCAAAGTCATCTCAGGCGATTCTTAAACAGTATAGGAGGATTCACCAAGTCTGTTAATTCTTATAGCCTGGCCGCAGGCGAAGTCATCCTTTCTAATGTGCTTGGGGATGTCATCGAATTTATATACCATCAAACCAGTTGGCGATCGATAATTGAATCTTCAAATTTAGTTGTTGCCTTCGGTGGACTGCCCCTGAAAAATGGACAAATCAACCAGGGCGGTACCGGAAATCACTGCCAGGCACAAGCCATGCGGCAAGCAAAAAATGCAGGCATTGAGTTTATCAATATCTCCCCGCTTCGATCTGACGCAATGGATGAGTTGAATTCAAAGTGGCTGGCTGCACGGCCATCAACTGACACCGCAATCTTGCTTGGACTCGCCCATACCCTATTAGAAGAGCAGCTTCATGACCAGCGCTTTTTAGATCGTTATACTACCGGGTTTACGCAGTTCGCTAATTATCTTCATGGCAAAACTGACGGTATTGAAAAATCTGCACAATGGGCTGCTGATATTAGTCAGCTATCCGCCGAGACACTTCGCTCGCTTGCCCGTAAAATGGCGCAAAGCCGCACAATGCTATCCATGAGCTGGTCAATGACACGGCAGGATCATGGTGAACAACCGTTCTGGGCAGCTATAGCACTTGCATCCATGCTGGGGCAAATTGGTTTACCCGGTGGTGGAATAGGTTTTGGCTATTCGGCTGTAAATTCAGTAGGCAATGAAATACCTCGCGTTCGCTTTATTTCTTTGCCGCAAGGCAAAAACCCGGTCAGACAGTTTATTCCTGTTGCCAGAATCAGTGACCTGTTGCTAAACCCGGGTGAAGAGTTTGATTATAATGGCACGCGCTATACATACCCTGACATAAAA
>JAHEKD010000193.1 GCA_024638545.1 Gammaproteobacteria bacterium | reverse complement strand
ATTTCTCACCGGACTACGTAGCGAGACGGTTAAAGGATGCGTCCTGTATGGGTTTTACGACCCAAGGCCGGCATTATGTTATCAGCATATGTGCCGGCACAAGGGCCGGCAGGCATCGTTGACACGATGTCGAGGACCCTGACCGAGTAAAATGCCCACAGGGCGTGGCAAGGGTCCGTCGCCGTAGTAGGGTGGTGAGAAATTCGGGTTAATCCGGTTCAATAAATCTCAGGTCCGCTGACTGGAATTGTATTTTATTTTTAATATTTTGGTGTTAGCATTTCATGTGAAATCAATACTCAACGAGGCAGAGGCAACATGTTTGATGAGGCATTACTCCAATCAGTTCGTGATCGTTTTCATCATGTTGACAGCTGCCCGTTTCAAGGCAGGCGAATTTTTTTTGAAAATGCGGGTGGATCATTAACATTAAAGTCAGTCGTCGATGTTAATACTTACTTCAGCGCAATTCCTGACAACCAGGGAAGAGATAATCCGGCATCACGCGAGCTCGTAAAGACCATTAACATCGCCAGGGAAGATATGATGGTCTTCCTGGGTGCCAGACAGGGCCTGGTTTTTGTTGGCGAGAGCGGCACCGAATGCATATTCAGAATTCTTCGTACAGCGATCTTAAGCGGTCCTGATCATGGAAATGTTGTTGGAAGTACACTTGAGCATCCCGCCACCGTCAGTGCCTGCAAGCGCTACACAAAAATTACCGGCAAGCAGTATATCAGTGTGCCGCACAATAGCGACACGGGCAGCGTCACGCCTGAGAATTATCTTAACTACTTAACACCGCAAACCCGGGTGGCGACGATAATACATACAAGCCCGGTCACGGGCATGGCAACCGACGTCAAAGCTATTGCCCGCAGCATCCGAACGATTGCACCCGATTGCCTGATTGTTGTAGACGGTATTCAGCATGCACCGCACGGTGATATTGACGTCAGCGATTATGATATTGACGCCTATACGCTCTCCGCCTACAAGGTTTATTCCAAACATAATTACGGCATCGGCTGGGTATCTGATCGACTGGGTGTTCTTCCTCATGACAAATTGGACGGCACGCTAGATACTCAATGGGAGCTGGGTACCCGCGATACATCTGCGTATGCCACATTTTCACAAGTCGTCGATTATCTTGACTGGCTGGGCAGCCATTTCACCCGGTCTGGGGATAGACGAGAAAGGTTAAATGCAGCCGGTAAAGCAATCAGCAAGCAGGAAGCCCATCTGTTGGAAACCATGATTCACGGCGGCAATGGGCAAATTGGGTTAATAGACATGCCGGACGTTTTCCTCATCGGCGGTCATGACAACCCCTCGAGGGAAGGATTGGTTTCGATCGTTGTCAACGGCATTGACTGCATTGCGCTGGTAAGTCTGTTGAGTGAACGCGGTATACGCGTGCATGTGCGTAAAAATGACTACTTTTCAGGTAATATTCTCACTCCACTCGGTCGTGCAACCTGTGTAAGGGTTTCAATGTGTCACTATAATTCACAATGTGAAGTCCTCTATTTTCTTGAATCACTGCAGCAAATTATCGGGCAACGCTATCATGTTGCAACAGTCACAAACTAAGCATCTTACGACATTGAAATAAACAACTATCCTATCTGCTTCGAAGGTTTGCGGAGTAATCTTCAGCCCGGTTGTGATACCAGCTGTGGGTTAACCAGCTTATTGCAGCAGTCAGAGCACTAATGTCTATGGAAAAGTTTTAGCCCGCATTTCTCACCGGACTTTGTAGCGAGACGGTTAAAGGATGCGGCCTGTATGGGTTTGACGACCAAAGGCCGGCATTATGTTATCAGCATATGTGCCGGCACAAGGGCCCGCAGGCATCCTTGACACGATGTCGAGGACCCTGACCGAGTAAAACGCAAACAGGGCGTGGCAAGGGACCGTCGCAGTAATAGGGTGGTAAGAAATGCGGGCTAGTTGTACGCCGTTTCCTGATTCGAAACATTATCTTCCAGCAGACGCATTTCAATACGGTCAAACTCAAGGCGCCCCCTGCCAAGAAAATGGACCCGGGGCTCGACAAGCGTGACTTTATCGATCTTAACGTCAAACACAACTGTTTTCTCACCTGCTTTCAGGCGCTGCACAGCAAGCCGATTTTTATGCCTGTTTTCAAGAAGTTCGACAACACCTATCTCTTCTTCCTGCTCACCTGTTGCCTTGATAAAGTATTTAACTTCATATTCACCCGGAACGAAATACTGTTTGATGCCAAATGCAAGCGGGCCTCGTTGATCGTGCGGCGCCTCGGCAAAGCGGGTATGGGCAATTCTTGTTCCGGTTTTCGATTTCATTTTTGATGCCCACAACACCGGAATTTCCGCATTGATGTCATCGAGCAGCACAGGTGGCTGCGGTGGCCGGCCATGCACGTGATAGATATTACGATCAGAATAGTAATGGTGAATCAAATGACGGCTGCCGTAACCGGCACGCATAACCAGAGGATCTGACTCAATGCCCTTCGGATTCCAGGATGTCTCATCGAGGATGTCGCGTGGGAACCCGCTCAGCAGCACAATCGAATTGGGCGGCACCGCCCTGATCATGCTTTGATATTGCCCTTTTTCAAGATGACGCTGGATAATCTCAACGCCGTGGACATAGAATGTCCTTGCAGCTGCGTGTCCAACGAATGCAAGCACCACAAAACCAGTTAATGCTATGCTCCAATTCGGTATTCGCCAGTTTATTTTCAATAACCGGGACAACCCAAGGCCGGACAATAGCACGATAAATACCAGGGTCTCATAATAGTAAACCGGCGCGACCTCTTTGATGCCTTTGAACCAGAAAGCGCCGTAACCCAGAAATACCAGTAGCGTTCCCGATAACATCAACAGGCTTATACCTTTGCCCTTCCAGCCAACAAACGTTAATACGAGCCAGGCAATCAAAGAACCCCAGAAACCCCAGAGTCGTTTATTCAATGTTTCAAGATTGAATTTGATATACTCCCACCCGCGTTGCGGGGTGAAATTGAATTCCGGCACGTTCCTGATACCGAAACC
The DNA here is from genome assembly GCA_024638545.1 of Gammaproteobacteria bacterium. Taxonomy (GTDB): domain Bacteria; phylum Pseudomonadota; class Gammaproteobacteria; order Arenicellales; family JAHEKD01; genus JAHEKD01. Next base: position 2,567 of record JAHEKD010000193.1, on the reverse strand, counting down.
GAGACCGTCAGATTTATTGTAATAGAGGTAAGTTGGTAAAAAGGGGTCTCCGGTGGTCAGAAAGTTGTAGATCAAAAACAGGATCACGCCGATGAGTGAACACCCTGCAAATACGGCGGTGCCGATGAAATTATGAAGGGCAGGTGACCTGTATAACCCGACAAGTGCATGCAAGCCAAAGGGTATGGCGATCAGAAAAGCCGTATAGGTTCGATTAAGAAACAGGAAAGACCAGGCAAGTCCGGCTATAACCAGAAAGTTCGTCCTGCGATCCTCAAGCCATGCCAGGTATGCCCATATCAGTATGGCAGTTGCAGCCAGTCCTGAGGTATGGCTCAGCACCGATCCCTGCATTAGCCAGAAGTATGGACTTGCGAATAATAGCCCAACCGTCATCCAGATGGGTATACTGAGTCGCTCACCGGCTAAAGTGATAAACCACACCGTGATAAAGGCGGCAACCGCCACCATTAAACGGGGATAGTCGACAGCAACACCGGGCATTAACCATATTGAGTGGGCGGGAGGATATCTGGATAACCAGCCAATCTTTTCATCATTAATCACCATTCGATGATAAAAAGAATCAACACCAGCAGGTGACTGCTGGCTTATCTGGCCTTGCAGAAATAGCCAGGATTGAAAAATATAGCTGTTCTCATCAGTGGTCAGGAATTCTTTCAGATAGACATGCTCACCGATAAGTAAAGCTCCATAAGCTGCGGCTAATCCACAAATGATTCGTATGTAAACCAGCTTGATTCCAAAAACAGTACCGGCTAAAGAAGGGTTAAGAAACATCAAATACCTGGATTATGATTGTCTATAATGCGACATTGTTAGGGTTTCCTGCAAGCACAATGCAAATACAGCTGTGTAATTAATTGCGCGCAATTATATTGCGAAACCAGGAAGTTTCAAGTCAGCGGATAGCTGATCATCCGCATGATCGCATGCACATCGGCGCACAGATGCCGGTTTACATGCATAATAGCCATATATTTCCTTTGAAAAATATTGCATATGGACTGATAATAGCATCATGAGAGGTAAATCTTACTATAACAAATTAAAACTTGTGTTAACAAAACGCACGGTACTCGCGCACCCCTGATTCTCTCTAAATCGCCACCCGCGTGAAGCTGGACTGTCTGTGCTGGCCAGCAGGTTTTCACCCCTGTGATTATTATAGCTTTTCAGTTTTATACATGTACTTACTTGGCAATTCTCTCACCAGGCAATTTAAGGAGTTTAAAATGCAGGAATCAGTAAAATACTCGAACAACACCGATAAATTCTCGAACTACCCGGATGACCAGGGCCACTTTGGCATTTACGGCGGACGCTATGTCGCTGAAACTTTGATGCCCTTGATCCTTGATGTTGAAAAAGCCTACGACAAGGCACAATCGGATCCCAAATTTCAGGAAATGTTTGATGACTATGCCAAGCATTATATAGGCCGCCCATCGCCTTTATATTTTGCCAGTCGTTTAACTGAACGCTTTAATGGTGCCAAGATCTATTTAAAGCGTGATGAATTAAACCATACCGGTGCGCATAAAATAAATAACACACTCGGCCAGATACTGTTGGCACGGCGCATGGGAAAAACACGCATAATTGCCGAAACGGGTGCCGGTCAGCATGGCGTTGCAACAGCAACAGTATGTGCATTGTTTAACCTTCCCTGTATTGTCTACATGGGAGTGACGGATATTGAACGCCAGGCTCCAAATGTCTTCAGGATGAAGCTACTCGGCGCAGAAGTGGTTCCGGTCACCAGCGGAACCGGAACATTGAAGGACGCCATGAACGAGGCGCTGCGTGACTGGGTTAAAAATGTTGATGATACCTTTTATATTATCGGTACAGCCGCCGGTCCTCACCCGTATCCGGCAATGGTCAGAGACTTTCAATCAATAATTGGCCGTGAAGTAAAACAGCAGATGATCGAGGCCGAAGGCCGATTACCTGACAAACTGGTCGCCTGTATCGGAGGCGGATCAAATGCAATTGGCCTGTTTCACCCGTTTCTGGATGACCACAGCGTGGCGATGTATGGTGTTGAAGCAGCCGGACTGGGCATTGACACGGGCAAACATGCCGCCTCTTTAAATGGTGGTGAACCGGGCGTGCTTCATGGAAACCGAACTTATCTTTTGCAAACCGAGGATGGACAGATAATAGATGCACATTCAATTTCTGCCGGCCTGGATTATCCGGGTATCGGACCCGAGCACTCTTTTTTACATGATTCCGGCCGCGTTCAGTATGAAGCCGCGACGGATAGTGAGGCACTCGAGGCTTTCCAGCTATGCTCACAGCTGGAAGGTATTCTGCCGGCATTGGAACCCTCACATGCACTGTCCTTTGTCAGCAAATTAGCACCGAAATGCAGCAAAGAGGAGATAATTGTTATGAATATGTGTGGACGCGGAGACAAAGATGTATTCACGGTCGCAAAAGCACTGGGAGTTGAGTTATGAGCCTGCGATTAGAAAAGAAGTTCAGTCAGCTTAATTCAGAACGTCGAGGGGGGCTGGTCACCTTTATCACGGCCGGTG
>JAHEKD010000192.1 GCA_024638545.1 Gammaproteobacteria bacterium | reverse complement strand
CCTGGGGGTGCAGCAATTATGGAAATCCTAATACCTGGTGCACAATAGAATTTGCTATTGTATGCACCGCGATTTAATTACGGTGACAGTTACCATTTTTAGGTTCTGCGATCAATAATAAAACTAACTGTTACTGAATTATATTGTGTAATCAAATTGCTGCGATAAATTCACTGACTTTGTTTTCATCAGTGGCCCATGATGTGACCAGGCGAATTACAGAGTCTGTTTCGTTATATTTACGCCAAACGTAAAATGAGAATCGTTTGTTGAGTTTTGCTAACAGGTCATTGGGCATAATGGCAAATATCTGATTACTTTGTGTTTCTGCTATTAGTCGATGCCCGTTTTTGATAAGCCCTGCAGAGAGCTTTTGTGCCATGAGGTTGGCATGACGGGAATTTTTAAAAAATAAATCATCCTTAAACAATTCAGTAAATTGAAGACCTAACAAACGGCCCTTGGCGAGCAACGCACCACGCTGTTTAATATGAAAATCAAACTCGATCGCTAGTTTAGGGTTAGTAATAACAATCGCTTCTCCGATTAAGGCACCAGCTTTGGTTCCACCAATCCAGAAAATATCGGTTAATTCGGCAATATCTTTGAGAGTCAAATCGCTGATATTAGCGGTGAGTGCCGCGCCTAACCTGGCACCGTCGAGTAACAGCAATAAATCATTTGACTTGCAAATAACCGATAGAGCCGATAATTCTGACTTGGCATACACTGTTCCGGTTTCTGTGGCATTAGAAATATAAACTAACCTTGGTTTTGCCATATGCGGGAAATGGGCGTTGTCAGCCAGGGTGTGTTCAATGCTCTCAGGTGTGAGTTTGCCGTCATCGGAAGGTACTGTAATGATTTTATGCCCGGTTGCCTCAATCGCACCCGTTTCCCTGACGACTATGTGTCCACTGTCAGCAGCTATGACCGCCTCGTGAGATTTTAATGTGCTGGACATGATAATAATATTGGCGAGCGTGCCGCCGGCCACAAAATAAATTGGAAAATCGCCATCAAGATGTTTTCGAATTAAACGCCTGGCCAGATTAGAATAATCATCATTACCATACGCCGATTGCTGAGCCATATTTGTGCTTTGCATTGCTTCGAGAATATTTGCCTGACAACCTTCACTATAGTCATCTAAAAAGCTGTATTTTTCCATTTTTTGTCCTGATAAATAAAATTTTTATATTTAACGCTGTATTGTGTCCAATCTTAATGCCAATCCAATTAACACGGTATCGGCAACTTGAATGTTAACTGATCGCCGGAAGTAATGATTACAAGTGTGCTTTATAGCCAAATCCTTGCAGGCTTACCAACGGTATCCGGATGATCATCTTACCCGGACTCCAAATATAAAAATCATTATTACTAAAATTTCCCTCGAAAAATTAAAGTCCCACATACCTTGCCAATAAATTTTGTTATCTAAAAATGGCGGCTGAGGTCAAGGAGCGTGCCTTGGAAATTTATTGAGCAATTTGGTTCTGGCATAGTCGAGGCCATTGTTGTCGTAGTAAAGGAGAACGAGCGCTATCGAATAAATCCAGGTTATACATTCTTTAGACCGCACGATACTTTAGCTGGTTATACATCTTATGGAACCCTTCGCTGTAGGTTACAATTAACCTTATAGTTGTCCTGTTGGTTTGGCGATATCACCTTTCACTTAAGCAAATGGAGAATACACAGATGAAATCTCCGATAACCATCCCGGGCGGTCATGGCACTGCCCTTTCACTAAATTTCAAAGAGAAAATTCAGATAGTTAATCTTGAGGGTTCTCAGGTAGTCGATGCATGGGCATTTTGCCAGTCTAATATCAACGAATTCCTGTCAACGGAACACACTCGATCATGTCTTGAGAAACTTATTCCTGCAGTCGGAGATCATTTATATTCGAATTTTCGCCGACCGGTGATCACTGTTATTGAAGATACATCACCGGGAATTCACGATCTATTGCTGTCTGCCTGTGATAAAAAAAGATATCAACTATTAGGTCATGAGGGCTACCACAGAAACTGTATCGACAATTTCACAGAGGCATTAGCCGAACTGGGTCTTGAGCCACCGGAAGTTCCAAGCCCTTTTAATATTTTCGAGAATGTAAGGATTAGTGAAGAAGGTAAACTCTCCATTGAGCCACCGCTGGTCCGTGCCGGCGAAAGCATTACTTTGCAGGCAGAGCAGGATCTCATACTGGTGTTGTCCTCGTGCCCAATGGACATCGCATTAACTAATGGTCCCGACCGCAGGGCAAAACCAGTACTAGTGGAATGGCTAAGTCGATGAAGGCGTAACCGGGGACAGACCACGGTTAATTGATAATTAACCGTGGTCTGTCCCCGGTTACGCCTCAAGCCTTGAGCCAAAGGATGTTAGTATCCCGAATTCGCGTTAAATAAATCGACACTTTCTAATCACAACTCAACGTTATATTATGAACAAAACTATTGAGCAGCTACTAGCGCATCGCTCCATCAGAAAATTTACAAATCAGGCTATTCCACAATCCACCCTGGAGACATTGATTGCTTGTGGCCAGGCCGCCGCCACTTCAAGTAATGTTCAGGCAGTCACTGTGGTGCATGTGACCGATATTAATAAACGTGCGCGAATGGTCAAGCTTTCCGGGGGGCAGTCGTATGTTGCCTCTTCTGGCGCTTTTCTCGTTTATTGTGCCGACATGAATCGTCCTAAATGGGCATGTGAGAATCAGGGAGGCACCTACGCGGCAGGCATGACCGAGCAATTCATTATTGCCACAGTTGACGTTGCCCTGGCTGCGCAGAATACGGTTATTGCTGCAGAGTCGCTCGGCCTGGGCATCTGCTACATCGGCGGCTTAAGAAACGATCCACAACAGGTGGCTGATTTACTCCGATTGCCTGATTATGTCTATCCGGTATTTGGACTTTGCCTGGGCTACCCCGACCAGGACCCTGAAGTAAAACCTCGACTCCCGCTCAATGCAGTGTTGATGACGAATCAATATGATGCCAGCGTATTTCCGGAAAATGTTTCCAGCTATGACCAGACTGTACGTCAATACTATAAGACAAGAACGGGTGGTAAAAAGGACAGCACATGGAGTGAGGAAATGAAGGCCCTGGTGGGTAAAGAATCACGAGTTCACATGCAGGAGTTTCTCAGGCAGCGTGGATTTCTACAGAAGTAAACTGGGGTCGGTGACGAATGAGAATCATTTGTCACCGACTCCCCTTAAGTTCGTTCACCGACAATTTTGGATGCTGATTAATGGGGTGTCGGCATGTAACGTCAGTACTTTATCAAACCACTTTATCGATTCTTTACTATCACTGGTAAATAGCAAAAAGACACCCTTATTAGCGATGATATCCCCGTCATCAGGATATATTCGTAGTGCCCTTTCAACACATTCGCCAGCTTCGCCAAACTTGTGCTGCGCTGTAAGGACCCGGCTCGATAATCGGTAAGTCTGTGCATCATCAGGCGCCAGATATTGTAGTTTAAGCGCATGATTACAGGCTTTATTGAGTGCATTACCTGTCGGGTCGTCCCAAAATGCCAAATCGCATAAGTAACAAAAACCCAGGCCTAAATGCCCGGGAATCAAATCGCAGTCAAGCTCAAACGCCCTGTTGAGGTGATCCTTGGCTTTTTTTATATTTTCAGGATCCAGATGATGAATCGCTTCGATACCAACAAAAGCATACTCATAAGGACCGTACGATTCTGGTTGCTTTTGCGAAATCGTCCTGGCAACATTCTGCCAGATTGTTTCACTGAGAATGGATGCAACACGGTGCGCTATCTCGTCCTATACAGCAAACTCATCCGCTCGTTCCCGGTTAAAAGACTCCGCCCATACGTGATTACCACTGATTGCATCGATTAATTGCACGTTAATGCGAACCGGGTCACTTTGACTTCGGACACTGCCTTCCAGGACATCACCAACCCCTAACTTCTGCGCCACCTCGCGCACATCATGTGAAACATCTTTAAACGCGAATGTTGAGTTGCGCGATGTGACATTGAACCAGCTGGAACGAGATAGTGCCGTAATGATGTCCTCTGTCAAACCATCACAAAAGAATTCCTGCTCGGGATCACCGCTCATATTCGCTAACGGTAACACGGCTATCGAAGGCTTTTTTGATTTGCCAGGCAGGACCTGTGGTTTAATATTTTTAGTAACCCGATCAGGGTGCCATTGATAAATCTGCACAGGTTTATCAATATTTTTGAAGGTTTCTTCACCATGGTCATCAAATTCAATTTCGACTTTGTCAACAATCTGGTCATACACAAATGACGAGATGCAAATCCCGCCGGGTGTGGCAGCGGCTTCAAGCCGCGCAGCCAGGTTGACACCATCATCGAAAATCTCTCCCCGATCTTCTATCACTTCACCTAAATTCAGCCCGATACGAACCCGTATTTTTTCATCTTCAGTTTTTTGGGTGTTGCGCTCAGACAGTTGGTTCTGGATTTCTACTGCCGTCCCAATCGCGGCGACTACGCTTTGAAACTCTGCAAGGATGGCATCACCAGAATAACGCAGGACTGTGCCATCACTGTTGTTGATAGTTTCACTGGCATAATCCAGAATATCCATTACCTGATGGTGAGTCGACACTTCATCCTGGCGGGTTAAACGGCAGTATCCAGCCACATCTGCATAGAGAATTGCAGCAAGTTTTCTAATTAAAGGCTGTTGTGACATCAGGGTTTGAGTCTTGAGTTATAAAACAAGGATATTCCGTATACGTGTTTGAAAATGGTCTTCATGGTTTACCTTGTAAAAATATCCTCTGAATGAATAGCTGTTTCTTATACTGTGTTTTATCGAGTTAAAGGCTATGTGACAATTTATTCCGCCAGTGTGTTGGCCTTTGTATTGTTATACACAATACAAACGCTCGCTGTTACTTAAGCTTGCTTGACGATTTGCTACAATCCAGGCAGAGATAAACTAGTTTCCATCAAGCAAAAATAAAGTGCATTTTGCATTTCTTCGGCGCATGGGTCTTATGGGCGCGTATTCCTCAGAATCAACAAACGCACGCGCGCTGACCATGTCTGGAAATTCAACGAGGACCATTCGTGAGGGTGTCCAGAGATCTGTTTCACGTATATCCAGTTCACCGCCCCGGGCAAGGTATGTACCACCATATTTTTCAATGATGGGTTTGGCTAATTTCTTATATTCTTCGTATTCATCCGGGTGTTCAACTTTTGTGTCGACAATCAGGTAGGCACTCATGCAGGTTCCTCCAGATAATTAAAAGCCCGATAAGAGCTGAGAACCATTTTCCGGTACTCGCATCATTACTAAAATAAATCTATCTTATGGGGTACTCATTTCGAGTCAATGTAACAATTAAAATTATTTCGCTTTATTGTATTCGATAATCTGGCGCCGGCTAAACTTTTTTGCTGACAGCGAGATTCTTAAACCGGGATTTCTACAGTGACAATCTGTATTAAATTGAAGCTTTGGAGCTATCATCGAGCAGGTAAACAATCGATTTATAATAGCGGCCACTGTGCATGGACAAGCCTATTTCACAGGTTCTGCTGGTTGAATAACCCTCACTGCATTCAGCAGGCAGGGATGTCTTCAACAGCTGGGTTGCACTGGCGTTCAATTCGGGCGTTGTAAAAC
>JAHEKD010000191.1:3915-5668 GCA_024638545.1 Gammaproteobacteria bacterium | reverse complement strand
GCAACTATATCACGCAAAAGCTGCATTGTTCTCGAGATTCCTTAGTATAAAATGACCTTCACCTTAACCAAATATCAGCAAGGCTGGAATAACCTCAAGTGTCAAGAATTTACATCATCTTTGAAAATGAAGCCTGGTCCGAGCCGTTAATTCATGAACTTGAAAAGCTTGGTGCAGCCTATGAAATGTGGCCAATGATCGAGGGCAGTTTTGAGCTGTTATCCGCTCCTCCCGCAGGCATTTACTTTAATAGAATGAGTGCATCCTCTCACACGCGCAATCATCGTTATTCGCCGGAATATACCGGCTGTATAATCCGATGGCTCGAATCTCACAACCGGCGGGTTATCAATGGCGGACAGACATTACAATTTGAAATCAGCAAGGCAGCACAATACGCGGCCTTGTCCAGCAGCGGTATCAGAATACCAAAAACCAGCGTCGTGCTCGGCGAAACGGCGCTTCTTGATGCTGCCAGTAAAACACATGCACCTTTCATCATCAAACATAATCGGGCCGGTAAAGGTCTCAGCGTAAATTTAATCAACGACTTTGCCGAGATTGAAAGTTTTTTAAACAGCGATAACTATCAACCGCCTGTTGACGGATTATGGTTAATTCAGCAGTACATCGAATCACCCGAGCCTTTTATCACGCGGGTAGAGTTTATTGATGGTCAATTTGTTTACGCGGTCAAGGTTAGTACGCAGCAGGGATACGAACTCTGCCCGGCAGATAGCTGTATTACAGAAGATACGTTTTGCCCGGCAGACAGTCAGGCCAGCGACAAGTTTGAAATCCTGACGGAATTTGATCATCCTCTAATTGACAAATACGAGCACTTTTTAAAGGCGCACAACATTGATGTCGCGGCATTTGAATTTATTCATGATAATGACAATAATCACTATACCTATGATATAAACACAAATACAAACTATAATGCTGAGGCTGAAAACAAAGTTGGCATCTTTGCTATGCGCAGGCTGGCCCGGTTCCTTGCCCGGGAACTGGACTAAAATTTTTCTAACGAGGCATAATTAACCCACAGGAGTTACAAATGTTCAAGAAATTAATCCCATATCTCTGTAAACCCGTTATTGCCCTGATGTTTGCGACGTCGACCATCGCAGCCCAGGCACAGGAAGAACAAAACTATTTGTTGGCAACTGCGAGTACAGGCGGCACCTACTACCCTGTCGGTGTGGCGCTCGCCACCTTGACCAAGGTCAAGCTGCAGCCATCGGAAAAAATTGGCATATCGGCGATAAATTCTGCCGGCTCAGGCGAAAACATCAAGCTACTGCGTGAGAATGAAGCACAGTTCGCCATACTACAGGGTTTGTACGGCCACTTTGCTGTGACTGGGAGTGGACCACTTGAGGCCGATGGACCCCAGCAAGACCTGCGTTCGGTAACCATGCTATGGCAAAATGTGGAGCAATTTGTCGTTAAAAAAGAGCATGCCAAATCCGGAACAGTTGACGATTTGCTGGGCATGAAAGGCATGGCCATGGCACTGGGCAAGAAAAACTCGGGCACAATCGGATCCAATGAAGTACTGTTCGCAGGTCTGGGTATAGATATATATACGGATTACGAGCTTTTCTATGGTGGTTACGGACCCAGCGCAGATGCCCTGCAAAATGGGCAGGTGGAAGGTATGAATACGGCAGCGGGCGTTCCCACTGGCTCTGTAACAAAAGCCTACGCAGCCATGAGTGATGATATCACCATGCTTGAGGTAACCGAT